>JABDQM010000194.1 GCA_013042315.1 Flavobacteriaceae bacterium
AACTGCAAGGGTGAGAGTATGTTTCATGCCTATAGATTTTTAATGGAGTTAAATATATAAAATGAGCAGGGAACGGGCAGCAGGAAGGGCAACAATTATGAAACCAATTCCAACTTATTTCCTTGGATGGAAGCGTTCCATTACTTTGGAGAGATGGGTGCGATCTACATGCATATAAATTTCAGTGGTAGTGATACTCTCGTGGCCCAGCATTTGCTGGATGGCCCTTAGATCAGCTCCGTTTTCCAGTAAGTGAGTGGCAAAAGAATGCCTGAAGGTGTGCGGACTAATGGTCTTTCGCAATCCTGTTTTTTCTCCCAGTTGTTTTACGATCGTGAAAATCATGGCCCTGCTTAGCCCCCGGCCTCTCCTGTTAAGGAACAAAATGTCTTCAAAGCCCTTCTGAATATTCTGATGCACACGAACCTGGTATTGATACAGGCTGATGTATTTTTGGTTTACCCTGCTAATAGGAACAAACCGCTGTTTGTCCCCCTTCCCAGTGACCTTGATAAAATCTTCCTCGAAGAACAGATCTGAAATACGGAGCTGTATGAGTTCGGAGACACGCAGGCCACAGCCGTAGAGCGTTTCCAGCATGGCTCGATTTCGCTCGCCTTCGGGTTTGGAAAGGTCGATGGCCTTTATTAATGAATCTATTTCATCAACAGATAGGGTATCGGGTAATTTCCTTCCCAGTTTGGGCGACTCGATAAGTTCCATGGGGTTATCCGGCCTGTATTGTTCAAAAGCGAGGTAGTTAAAAAAACTATTCAGGCCTGAGATGATCCTGGCCTGAGATCGGGGAGAAACAGATTTGCTGAGCTCGTAAACAAATTGTGAAAGGAGTTCCCCCTGAATGCTAACAGGTGAAGTATTTATATGGAGTTGCTCCAGGTATTGTGTGAGTTTACGCACATCACGTTGATAATTCTGCAGAGTATTCGCTGAAAGACCTCTTTCCAGTTTCAGATAATGCATATAGTCCTGTATGGCCTGGTTCCAATTCACGAAATAAAGATAGGGAGTTAAGCGTTTACATGAATACAATCTTGTGTTCTACCACCGCTTCCTTGGATTTGACAACAAAAGTAAGGAAGCTAACCTTTTGGCGCATAGATTTGTAAAAACCATCAAACCCATTTAAAGATGAAAAATAGAATAGCTTTTCTTGTACTGTGTCTTTTCAGTATTACAATATTTGCCCAGGAAGGAGTAAAAATTGGAATACACGGAAGTTTTCCCTTTAACGACTTTAGTGATGCCGTTGTGCTTTCTGCCGGGGTTGATGTCGGTTATATGCATGCCCTTGGCGAGGTAGTAGATGCAGGAGTGATGACCGGCTTTATCAACGGTTTTCCTGATAACTTTGATGGCGGTCTAGACTTGCCAAGCATACAGTTTTTACCTCTTGCGGCTTCTTTTCGGATCTGGCCCTCCAATTCCTTTTCCTTTGGAGGCGATGTAGGCTTTGCTGTAGGGATCAACGATGGTAATGAGGGAGGATTATACTACAAACCCACTATAGGTTACCTTTTTGGGACAAATACGGAGGTTAATTTCTCTTACACGGGGATACAGCTCGATGGTGCTACCTGGTCTACCGTAAATGTGGGGGTCTTACATACCATACAGGTACGTCCACGGAGATTATAGTTTCGATCTCATTTCTTATTGCTTCTTTAAGCCTACCCATCTAAGCTCAAGTGATTGTGTCTTTCTTTGTGAAAGGAATACAATTCCCTACTTTTAGCCTATGAAGATCATGATCATCAACGGACCTAATTTAAATCTATTGGGAAAACGAGAACCTGAGGTCTATGGGAACACTACTTTTGAAGAGTATTTTTCACACCTGCAAATGACCTTTAAGGAAGTACAACTCGCTTATTTCCAATCCAATATTGAAGGTGAACTCATAGACAAACTGCAAGAAGTTGGGTTTACCTACGATGGTATCATTCTTAATGCAGCCGCTTACACACATACCTCTGTAGGTTTGGGTGATGCTGTAAAGGCCATTTCAACTCCTGTGGTGGAGGTTCACATTTCAAATACCTTTAAAAGGGAGGACTTTCGGCATATCTCCCATATCTCCGCTAATGCTAAAGGGGTCATTCTTGGATTTGGCTTAAAATCCTATGATCTGGCGATCCGCAGCTTCTTGTGATTCAGCTCTGACTTAGGTTGGTATGTAAAATTTAAGTGAAATTAAGTTTAAACCTTACTTTTCTTAAGGAAAAACCTTAACTACATTCATTTTTACATTATCTTTAATGCTAACTCCCCAAGTTAAACACCTCTTGATGGTATTGTAATTCAATACATTAGAATACCGTGCAATGACTCCTACCTATGTTTTGCAACCCCAGTGGTTCGCCTTTTAACTGTACAACTTTTAAACTTTGACAGGCCAGATAGTTGAGCGATTTATTGGGAATAATAAACCAAATAACCAACAATGAAAACCGTAAAGTATTACTCAGTTCTTGGGGGACTTGACCCTTTTGTTAATTTTAAATTCCTTAGAAAGCACTTCATAAGCCAATTTAGGATTACGTTTCTACTACTACTATTACCGTGCTTTATTACCACTACCCTTGCCCAGAAAGGGAAGGGCGGAAATAATAAAGAGGTGACGCTCTTTGCCTGTGCAGAAGATATTGGTAACGGTCTTTACCTTGCTAAATTTGGGTATACCAACCCGACCAATAAAACTATCACCGTTTCACCGGAGTCTAGTTACATCTTCCTGAGTGATAAAATAGAAGATTCTGAGTTTGACGGAATTCAAAAGATTC
>JABDQM010000204.1 GCA_013042315.1 Flavobacteriaceae bacterium
ATGACTGTTTTGTTAAAGGACGCGATAAAGCCAAACCTTGTTCAGACCCTCGAAGGCAATCCGGCTATTATTCACGGAGGTCCTTTTGCAAATATTGCACAGGGAACCAATTCTATTTTGGGTACTAAAATGGGCCTGAGCCTGGGTGATTACGTAGTCACAGAGGCTGGTTTTGGAGCTGATCTCGGAGCAGAGAAATTTCTCAATATTAAATGCCGTCAGGCTGGCTTGTCGCCCAAGGCGATAGTACTCGTAGCCACAATCCGCGCCCTGAAATACCATGGAGGAAAACCCATCGACCAGTTAACTCAGGAAGATGTAGAAGCACTTAAGGCGGGGATGCCCAACCTGGAAAGACACGTTAAAAGTCTGCAGAGCTTTGGAATCCCGGTAGTGGTCTCTGTAAATGCATTCAATAGTGATACTGATAAAGAGAAAGAAGCACTTCTGGAGCATTGCGAGAAGCTCGGTGTGCCGGCAGCCTTGAGTTACGGCTGGGCAGAAGGCGGGAAAGGCTGTGTAGATCTTGCAGATCTGGTTGTGGAAGCAGCAGCGAGCTGCAAAACTACCTTTACGCCCACCTACAGTCTCGATGATTCCATCCGTAAGAAAATGGAAAAAATATGCAGTACGATCTATGGAGCTAAGAATGTGATTCTGACAAACAAGGCCATTGCACAGATGAAGCGCTTTGAGAAAATGGGGTATGGCAATCTCCCGGTTTGTATCGCCAAAACGCAAAAAAGCCTTAGTGATGATGAAAAGAAATTAGGCAGGCCGGAGAATTTCAACATCAATATACGGGAGTTTGAAATCGCAACCGGAGCTGGATTTATTGTTCCCATCGCCGGCAATATTCTCCGAATGCCCGGATTACCCGCTACCCCTTCCGCAGAGTATATTTCAATTGACAAAAACGAGACCATTACTGGTCTATTCTAATCCTATTAAAAATGAATATTCGAAATCTAGTACCCCTGATCTTTCTCTTTACAACTGCTTTTGTATGGGCACAAGTTGATGAAGAAGTAGAAATTACAACCGAAACAGGTACTCTTAGGGGTGCTTTAATGGTCCCTGAAGGCGAAGACAAATTTTCGGTGGTGATGATCATAGCGGGCTCGGGACCAACAGACCGCAATGGGAATAACGCTGCGATGACCAACAATTCCCTTCAAATGCTGGCCGAAGGTCTTTATGAAAATGATGTTGCCAGTCTGCGTTTTGATAAAAGGGGCGTGGCAGCAAGTGCTTCTGCCATGACCAGCGAAGATAATCTACGGTTTGAAACTTATATTGAGGACGCCGAAGCCTGGGGTGAATACCTAAAAGGAGATCCCAGATTTGATAAACTTGTGGTCATGGGACATAGCGAGGGATCTCTGATCGGAATGATCGCAGCAAAAAGAATGGAGGCAGATAAGTTTATTTCTATCGCCGGGGTCGGAAGACCTGCCTCAGATATACTTAGAGAGCAATTAAGTGCCCAACCTGGGGTTTCCGCAATGACCGATCCGATTATAGATACTCTTGAAAGCGGGAAGACGGTAGATTCCGTAAATCCAATGCTGAATGCCCTTTTCAGACCCAGTATTCAGCCCTATCTGATATCCTGGTTTAAGTACGACCCTGCACAGGTAATCGCGGCGCTGAATACACCCGTCCTTATTCTACAGGGGACCACAGACATTCAGGTTAAGGTAAAAGATGCCGAAATGTTGGCTAGCGCAAAACCTGAAGCAGAAAAGGTCATTTTTGACGGAATGAACCACGTGCTAAAGAAGGCCCCTATGGATCGTATGGAAAATATGAAGGCCTATAACGACCCTTCACTTCCCCTTATGGAAGGACTGGTGGAGGCTATAGTCGGCTTTGTCATGGAAAACTAGAATAGTGATACGGATTATTAAAATACCCTGCTTTATTATATGTGCTCTTGTAGCTGCGCAGTTTTATGCTCAGGCAGATACAGTAAAACTTTTAGCTCCAACCGGGCCGTATCCGGTAGGGACCATGATCTATGAATGGACCGACGCGAGTCGTTTTGCGAATTACACTACCCATCCTGAAGATAAAAGGACCCTGGTTGCGCAGATTTGGTATCCGGCAAAAGTTGGAGATACGGATATGTCGGCGCCCTACAATGCTATTTCAAAAGACTACCAGAAGGTCGTAGGACACAGTTTCTCAAGGCCAGCATTTCACCCATCTGTTCAAAATACTAACCTCATCCTAATAGCTCCCGGGCGGGGCACAGAGCGGTTTTTATATACCACCTTGTCGGAAGATCTTGCCAGTCACGGATTTGTTGTGGTTTCAGTTGATATGCCCCTGATCGGATATACCATTTTTGGTGATGGTAAAATCATCAAGCCTTCAACAGCTTTTCAACCTCCTCCGGGTATGATGGGTGGACCTTATGAAAAGGTGGATAAATTTTTTGAAGCTCCGACAACTATGGGAGTGCTCGACCTACAATTTGTTTACGAACAACTTAAAGATTTAAATAAAGCTGATCCCAACCAGCGATTTACCGGAAAACTGAATCTTGATGCGATAGGAATTTTTGGCCATTCTTTAGGCGGCAGGATTGCAGGGCAGTATACCTCAGATAACAAATATGTAAAAGCATATGCTGCTATGGAGGGTATTCCGCCCAGAGCTGTTCGGTATAAGGGTTTGATCAATATCCCCACTGCCATGTTGTGCAGTAAGGGTACATTTCCTTATGCTGAAGAGAACTACAACAGTTTTCTTGAAAATGCCCCTTCTCCGGTTTATTTGGTGATCATGAATCAGTTTGGTCACAACTCAGTAACCGATAACCCTTATATCTATCCTGAGAGTTTCGGGTACGATATTGATCCGCAATTAGCCCTGGAAATCACTCGAAAACTCATCACCGGATATTTTGTTATGCAACTCAGAGGGGTAGGGGAACTGAAACAAGACCTTAAAGACATAGAACAACTCATCATTACAAAAAATACCAATGAATAAGTTATTAGAATCTCGCGCTTTCCTGAATCCATCCTTGTTCAGGACTTGTATTATGCTCGCGGGGTATTTTACAATTAGCCTTCTATTTTCCTGTAAGTCGAACCCCGAAGAGCAGCTCAGTCTGCAGGGGCTTGAAGAGCCAGTAGAGATCGTTCGGGATAAATGGGGCATAAATCACATTTATGCTGCCAATGAACACGACCTCTTTTTTGCACAGGGGTATGCAGCTGCAAGAGACCGTTTGTTTCAGTTTGAAATATGGCGTAGGCAGGCCACAGGTACCGTAGCGGAAATCCTGGGCGAACGGGAGCTGAAAAGGGACATAGGTACACGTCTCTTTCAATACAGAGGAGACCTGACCCGTGAAATGAACCACTATCACGACCGCGGAGCAGAGATCATCACTGCTTATACCGAAGGCGTAAACGCATATATTGAAGAGGCCTTAAAAGAACCGGAATCCCTTCCTGTTGAATTCCGTATGCTGGATATTCTCCCTCAAAAATGGACTCCGGATGTAGTGATTTCCCGGCATCAGGGGCTCTTGGGAAATATCGGGGCTGAGCTTGAGATCGGGATGGCAGTAAATCTATTGGGCGTTGAAAAGGTAAAGGAACTTTACTGGTTTCACCCCAAGGATCCTATTCTGGAAATGGATCCAGCTTTAGACCCTTCCCTTCTTAAAGAAGATATTCTGGAGCTTTATTACGCATACCGGAGGTCTGTGCGATTCACCCC
>JABDQM010000205.1 GCA_013042315.1 Flavobacteriaceae bacterium
ACGACTAACAAAAACCCTTGCGATGCAGGGGTTTTTTAGGTTTCTAAGGGTGGGTTTCTCAATACCCTGTCAAATCCCTCTAGCGCCATAGCGAGGAGGATCACCAGTGTACATCCGAAGGCATTGAGCCATAGGTAAGACATCCACTCCCCCAGGAAGCCCACAATTACAATAGCCTGAGTGATAATGGCTGCAACAAATACAGCATTCCCTTTTACAAATTTAAAGAAGAAGGCAAGCAGGAAGATTCCCAGTACGTTTCCATAGAAAACAGAACCAATAATATTTACTAACTGAATGAGGTTATCAAACAAGTCGGCCACCCCTGCAATACAAATCGCGATAATACCCCACATCAGGGTGAAGCCTTTGGATACTTTTACGTAATGTTTCTGTGTAAACTCTTTTTTGTTATTCCGTTTATAGAGGTCGAGGGCTGTAATTGTCCCCAGAGCATTTAATTCTGAAGCGGTGGATGACATAGCTGCTGATAGGATTACAGCCAGTAAAAGTCCTATCAGGCCTTTAGGAAGGTTGTTGAGTATAAAGTGAATAAAAACGTAGTCCTTGTCATTAGTCTCCACTAAATTATCGGCCTGTTCGATGAGTAACTTAGCTCTCTCCCTGTTTACCCTTTCTTTTTGATTGACATTCATAATATGTTGCTTGGCCTCCACCGTAGCGGCGTATTCCCTCAACTTCAGCGCAGCGTAAAACTCATCCTGAGCCATCAATTTTTCTGTTTCTATCTCCTTGTGCCTCTCTTCCAGTTCTTTGTAGTCTTCTGCAAAATCTGAATTTTCTACAGCGATGCGGGCTGCAGGATTAAAATTGACAGGGGAAGGGTTGTACTGATAAAAAACAAAGACCATTACTCCGACGAGCAGAATAAAAAACTGCATGGGTATTTTTAAGATGCCGTTGAATATTAATCCGAGCTGACTCTCACGCACCGACTTCCCTGAAAGATATCGTTGTACCTGACTCTGATCGGTGCCAAAATAGGCAAGGGCAAGGAAGAAGCCCCCGGTTATACCGCTCCAGAAGGTATACCTGCTTGAGGTATTCAGGTCAAAATCAAGAATATTTAATTTTTCACTAGCCCCGGCAATTTTTAACGCATTGCTGAAAGTAAGTTCGGGAGGCAGTGCACCCAGAATAAAAAAGAAAGCGATGAACATCCCGGTCATGATGATGATCATTTGTTGTTTCTGTGTAACACTTACTGCTTTTGTTCCACCCGATACCGTGTAGATGATGACCAGTATACCAATGATAATATTTAAGGTAAGCAGGTCCCATCCCAGTACGGCGGAGAGAATTATTGAAGGGGCGTAGATGGTAATTCCTGCAGCCAGACCGCGCTGTACAAGGAATAATATGGCCGCCAGGGATCGCGTTTTAAGATCGAATCGCTTTTCCAGGAATTCGTATGCTGTATAGACCTTGAGTTTATGGTAAATGGGAACGAAGACCAGACAGATCACAATCATAGCCAGCGGAAGGCCGAAATAGAATTGAACAAATCCCATTCCGTCGTGGAACGCTTGTCCGGGTGTTGATAAAAAGGTAATGGCGCTGGCCTGTGTGGCCATCACTGATAAACCTATCGTCCACCATCTGGCTTGATTACCTCCAAGGACATAGTCGCTGACGTTTTTGCTGCCCTGGGTTTTCCATACCCCGTAAACCACTATGAACAATAAAGTCCCGGAAAGTACAAACCAGTCTAAATTTCCCATAGATCAGGCGTTAGAAATCATAATGAAATAAAAGATAAGAATATAAAGAGCATTCAGGATGATCACCAAGCTGTACTCTCTTTTCCATTTTTTTACTTCGTCCATTATTTACCTTTTACAGGAATTTCATTTTGCACCTTAGCTTTGTTTTGTGACAGCATATTAGCGAAGAGTTTGAAGGCTCCGGGAACCCCCGCCGGCAACTCCCTGAAAAAACTGAGGCCGGTATAAATGTACGTTCCTTTTCCGTAGGAGGCAATCAAAAGACTTCCTTCTTTTTCAGATTCACCCGGATCGGCCATAGCCAATACCGGGGTAAAAGCCTTGTCCCACTGATCAGGAAAATAGAGACCGCGTTCCTGAATCCAGCCATCAAAGTCTTTATCTGTAATCTGGTTGGGGAAACTCATTAAGGGATGCTGAGGCGCAAGTATCTTCACAGGGGCATCCTCATCGGTAACCCGGTCTCTCGAAACTCTGAGAGGGTAGGGGGCCAGATTGTCAAATTTAAGTCCACTCCTGCCCGAGGTATTGTATTGTATAATCAAATTACCTCCCTCTTTAACATAGTCGAGCAAGGCATCTTGCTTAAATTTCATTTCATCTACCACATTATAGGCCCTGATCCCAACAACCACGGCATCATATTTTGTAAGTGATCCTTTTTGGATGTCTTCTGGAGAAATATTGTAAACTGTATATCCGATCTGTTCCAAACTCTGAGGGATGTCATCCCCCGCACCCATTAAATAACCTATATTCTGTCCTATTTTTTTTATGTTTAATCGCACTACTTTTGTTTCAGCGGGCAGTAATACGGATTGAGTCGGAATATGATCGTAAGCGATGGTGATCAATTCCTTGTTCAGAGTAGCATTGCCCACAGTTAGAATAGGAGTTATGATCCCTTCACTTTCATTGGCAGAGGGCGTAACAAAAAAACGATAGATTTTTTCTTCTCCGTCTTCTGCCAATTGAACCGGTGTTTGCTGTTTGTCTACACTCCAACCCTCCGGTATATTCAGGCTAAGACTGCCTTTTACATTGTCCTGTAAAGCCTTGACGGAAACGACGATCTCCTTTGCATGAGCGTCGGAAAAGATCAATACCTTATCTGTTATGGAAGCTGATGCGGCGGGAAGGACATTAAATGGATTATACAGTTCTCCTTTATCGGGCTTGGAGAAGCGATATATTAATGGTTTTTCGATGGCCACTGCTACACCTTCAATTTCTAAGTTAAATTGCGCTTTAAAAGCCGGTGGTGTTTCCGGCTTACCAATTAAATTTAAATCTCTCACCTTGTACATCCCAAGGCTGCCTTTTTCCCTGAGCCAATAAGGACCTGAATATGCTGTCTCGGCAGGTATCTGCAGAGGGAAGTTATAATTCTTCTTTTGGTTGTTCTCCAGTTTTTCTTCGGGTTGAATACGAGTTTGACCCCCGAGAGAAATCGATTTTAACACTATTGAAGCTTTACTTCTATTTATCGCTTCAATGCTCACGTTTTCAGTATTATCAGGATTGGAATAAGCTGATTCAGCAGAGGCTTCTAAATAGAGCCCTGCGACACTTGTTATAAGGTCTTTTAATTCTTCCAGCTTTATCCCTTTCCAGTGCTCATCCTCTGTTTTTGACAATAAAGTATATGCCGTAAGCAGATCTTTAAGATGTGCGGAGGGATCTTTAAAATTAAAATTGCTTT
>JABDQM010000208.1 GCA_013042315.1 Flavobacteriaceae bacterium
GTTTTAAGGAGCCTTCGCTCACTTCGCGAGTGCCGAATTCCCCGTCAGGGACATAACACTGAAGTTCGTTATTTACCCAGATTCGCTGGTCTTGCCAATTATCGGGATCAAAAGAATCAAAATCGTCCAGGAAGTCGGTTTCCCACACAGCTACCTCGGCAGCTTCTTTGTTTTCTTCTTTTTTCTCCTTGGTTTTACAACT
Source organism: Flavobacteriaceae bacterium (assembly GCA_013042315.1). Taxonomy (GTDB): domain Bacteria; phylum Bacteroidota; class Bacteroidia; order Flavobacteriales; family Flavobacteriaceae; genus Muriicola. The sequence goes on from JABDQM010000208.1 coordinate 203, forward strand.
CAGGATAAACAATAGGGCAAGGATTGTAAGCAATGATGGTCTCATTGGAAATGGTTTAAAATGTGATTCTCTAAGATAGGAATCTTGATTTAATTGTGGAAAGCTTTGTCTGTTGCTAATGCTTTGGCAGGATGGCTCCTCGGGCACGAGTTACAAACCTGTCTGCCTGTCCTCCGCAACAGACTTCGGAAGGCGGGTCGACAAGGCAGGCTCGCGCCAACTCGGGAACTGGTAGCTCATTCAATTTTATTAAAATCAGCGACCCTTACTTTGTCGTATTCTGTGAACTCGGCCGCTGTTCTGTTTACAATATCCTCAGGGATGCTTTTGAGAATATCTTTAAAGCCTTGCTTATCTAGTGATTCTATAAAGGCAGCAAATTCATTTGAGGGGGTATTTTCAGGAAAGTATTTCCTGTTCATTTTTACAATAGACTTTAGCATAGGTAAGTAGGGTTGCAAGTCGGTGGTAGTAGAGGCCAGTTCGCTATCTATCCAGGCGATAGGGATCTTGGCTATTGCTCCTTTTTTCAGTAGTTCTGTTTTAAGCATTAACTCAATGTCAAATGCGAATTTCTTTTCGATCATGCCGTCAATAAGCTGCGGAATAACTTCTGCCCGGAAAGCTTTAAATCCACATTGAGTGTCTACGATCTCTCCGAGGTTTGGAATTAGTCTCTTCCATAAATAAATAAACAGTTTACCCCGATTATTTCTTCCGCCTTTCTTAATAACCACCGACCTGCGCTTTCTTCGGGTGCCTATGGCCACTAATTTCTCTTCATTCAGCAACGGATAAACCAGGAGCATAAGTTGCCCTAAATGGGTAGAGAGATCGGCATCGGTATACATTACAACATGATCTTTTTCCCTTTTGTTCTGGACGGCATCCCACATGCCATAAACAATAGATCCGCCTTTCTGACTTTCATTCGTAGATTCCATTTTTTTCACGGGAGGATGATTCTGTTCAATGCCATCCGCCAAAAACAGAACCCGGGCTTTATGGTTTAATTCATGCTCATCAATAATGCTTTGGGCGATCTTCCCGCTTCCTTCAGGGCAACCATCATCCACAATAATCAGTTCCCATCTGATGCCCGGATTTTTATCAAAAAGCCACTCGAGCTGTTTAACCTTTTTCAGGAGAAAATCTTCCCCGTGGGGATGTTCGCTTCTTGTCCTAATTCGGTTGTGTTCTTTGTAAACGGCAAAAACAATTGAAATAAAAAGTGGGCGGGTGACGCGGGAGACCAGTATTTTCGACTTTGCAATTTTAAGGGCGAGTAAAACAAAAATGAGGGATTCGTCTTTTTTCTTGATCAACCGATCTTCTATTTTTTCAATTTCTGAAATGGAATAGTTTTGATTTAATATGGCATCTACCACATCGATGATAATTTCCGAATGTTCATCTTTGGTTAAATCAATTTCTGCGGGACAGCTTTCAATGATCTTTTTCAGCATTTGAAGGAGGTTTTAAGTATGCTTAGCATGAAAACCCCGGATCATTAATTGAGAACAAAGCGGTGCCTTGTAGTAATCAGGGATTAACAACTGCAAGGTAGACCCGGGCCTGATTTCGGGCAATGATAATTGTCAGGTATGGAAATTAATTCCCGACCATTTTTCCTCCCATCAGGAGAAATGCTTCAAAATACTTTGTGGTGAATAGAACTAAAATCAGGCTCGCACCAACTCGGGGCTTGGTGCTTCATATCCATTCTGCCTTTCCTCCACGTGAGACTTCGGAAGGCGATCCTACAAGGCAGGTTTTTCTTATGTTCATTTTGGCTTGATCCAAAATGAACGGAAAAGATCAAGAAGATTTTAGGAAATTTTTTGCGGAGCAAAAACCATGGATGCGCCTAACGCTGCATGCTCTTTTTCGTTTCACGAAACGCCCGCCTTCCAAAGTCTTGTACGGCGGACAGGCAATTCCGCTTGCCGCACCATTATTTCTGAAAATCTTCGCTTTCTCTTTATTGATACTTTACGCTGTGAAAGACAGTCTTGCAGAAATTAACGTAATATCTATTTTTCGCATCACTACTTTTGAAAATCTTCGTTATCTCCTAATTGATGCAAAGCACTTTGCAAGAGCCCTCCTCGTGTATTATTCATTTTTATTAAAATCAGCGACCCTTACTTTGTCGTATTCCGTGAACTCGGCCGCTGTTCTGTTTACAATATCCTCAGGGATGCTTTTGAGAATATCTTTAAAGC
>JABDQM010000050.1 GCA_013042315.1 Flavobacteriaceae bacterium
ATGCCCCTGGCAGCCGTGGCCAAAACCTCATCTGCCTTAGAGAAGCCCGCTTTAAAGCCCAGGTTACCGTATACTTCCCGGAGTTTGTTGTTGTTGATAATAATCAAGGAATCTACGTGTTCCCTCAGACGCTCGATTCCTTTTTGAGCCTGCTGACATCTCATTTTGCCTTCAAACTGAAAGGGCATAGTAACAATCCCCACAGTTAGCACATCCATTGATTTCGCCTGTTTTGCGATGACAGGAGCAGCACCAGTACCTGTTCCTCCACCCATTCCGGCAGTAATAAAGATCATTTTTGTTGTGGTATCGAGCATGCGTTTGATGTCTTCCATGCTCTCAACTGCGGCCTGCTCCCCTACTTCAGGATTTGCCCCGGCTCCCAATCCTTCAGTCAGGGACACTCCCAGCTGAATCTTATTGGGTACAGGGCTATTTTGTAGGGCCTGTGAATCTGTGTTACAGATAACAAAATCAACTCCGTTGATTCCCGCCTGGAACATGTAATTAATGGCATTGCTGCCACCGCCGCCAACGCCGATCACTTTTATTACATTGCTTTGATTCTTGGGGAGGTCAAAGGAAATACTTTCAAATTCGGTGTTCTTGTTCATGATGCTTTTATTACTGGTTATATGATATGCTTTAATTTATTCTGCGTTGTCTAGAAAATCCTTGAGCTTTTCAGACCACCGGTCAAATACCGTTTTACGTTCCTTCTTCGCTGCCGTGGCTGTTCCCATCTCATCATGTCCTTCAAGGACCATTTCCTTTTCCTTCTCTTCCTCGATGGTTTTCAACCTGCGCTTGTCCTTATTCTCTACGGCATTCATTAGTAATCCAACTGCAGTAGCGTAGAGCGGACTGGCAATTTCTGCCTCCGAATCTCCTGCTAAATGCTCATTGGGATATCCAATCCTCGTATCCATTCCGGTGATGTATTCCACCAACTGTTTTAGATGTTTTAACTGACTACCTCCACCGGTAAGAACGATGCCGGCTATCAACTTTTTCTTTTGTTCCTCATGACCGTAATTCTTGATCTCAACATATACCTGTTCAACAATCTCAACTACACGCGCATGAATGATCTTGGATAAATTTTTAAGGGTAATTTCTTTCGGCTCTCTTCCGCGTAAGCCAGGGATAGAAACAATTTCGTTGTCTTTATTTTCACCCGGCCATGCAGAGCCGAATTTTATCTTTAAAAGTTCTGCCTGCTTTTCAATAATGGAGCACCCTTCTTTGATATCTTCAGTGATCACATTCCCTCCAAAGGGGATAACCGCTGTATGTCTGATTATTCCATCCTTAAAAATGGCGAGGTCCGTAGTACCACCTCCTATGTCGATTAGGGCCACGCCCGCTTCTTTTTCTTCCTGACTCAAAACGGCTTCTGAGGAGGCGAGTGGCTCTAGGGTAATGTTGTAAAGATCCAGACCGGCACTTTTAATACATCTTCCAATATTCTTAATGGAGGATACCTGCCCTACCACTACGTGAAAATTTGCTTCGAGGCGCCCACCGTACATCCCGATAGGCTGCTTGATCTCGGCCTGCCCGTCTACCTTGTATTCCTGGGGCAGTACGTGGATGATCTCTTCACCGGGTAACATAACCAATTTGTAAACCTGATTACATAATTTCTCCAGATCGTCTTCATTAATCACCTCTTCCGAATTGGCCCTCGTGATGTAATCACTGTGCTGTAGACTACGGATATGCTGTCCGGCTATGCCCACAACCACCGAGCCTATCTTTAATCCTGAATTGGCCTCGGCCTGTTCTACGGCCTGCTGAATTGATTTTATAGTTTGAGTGATATTATTTACTACTCCCCGATGAACACCTAGGCTTTTGGAACGACCTATTCCCAGCACTTCTATCTTGCCGTATTCGTTTTCCTTACCGATGATAGCCACTATTTTTGTGGTTCCTATATCGAGGCCTACTGAGTAATTTTCTTGTTCCATGGTCTTAAATTTTAGTGCACACTACTTGATTGTCAAACTCTAAATTCACAACTGCGTAATCCCTTAAGGACTTATCTTTTAAAGCCTTGGCGTAAAAGGCTTTGAAATTTTTAAATTTCTTTTCCAGGTCATCAATATTTCCAAGGTCAACGATGAAGTCCTCAACCCGAAACTTCAATTGATATCTTTCCTCCGCTTCTATATGTATCCCAATGACATTTTTTCTAAAAAATTCGTCTTGATTTATATACTTCAATATTTCAAAAACATCATCCAGGCTCTTGCCGGTGATCTCGCCGGTTATTATTGGCACACGAGCCGAATGCAACTTGGATAACGGCATAGATTTACCCTCCTCATCAAGGTAAAATGTTGTAATTCCCTCTACACGACCTATGGGCTGCCTTTGGAAAATTTTAGATGTAAGTTTATCATCAATAGTAAGATATACTTGGGCGCTTTTTACCATATTATGGGTCTCGATGACCTTTTCTATAGTATTCAAAACTAATTTTTCTTTGCCCAGGTTGAGGACACTTCCATAATTTTGTATTAACAATTTATTAACCATTTCCTGAGATAGGTATAAATTGTTGTCTCCTTCAAATACAATCTCCATCTCCTTTACGGGTCTGTCGAGATTTCTTTTATTTGAAAAAGCGTAAAGTCCTGTTATACAAATTATTAGGACTATCATTTTGATATAGTTCCAATTAATTTTCATATTCTAATGCTTGTTTTAACGATTCTACTTCAAGTCCGATATCCCCTGCTCCCAGGGTAACAAGAACCTGTGGTTTTTGTGCCTTTATTTCTTTAGCCAGATCCTGTTTTGCGATCAGCTTTTTCCTGGGATTTTGAATGAGATCTAGCAATTCTTGTGAGGTCACTCCCGGAATGGGTTTTTCGCGTGCCGGATAGATATCCAACAAGAGAATACTGTCAAATCTTGACAAACTTTTTGCAAAGTCGTTTAAGAAATCTCGTGTCCTTGAATACAGATGTGGCTGGAAGACTGTGAGGATCTGATTGTCCGGATGCATTTCTTTGATCGCATCAAAAACGGCATCTATTTCCGTTGGATGATGTGCATAGTCATCGATAAAAATCAGATTATCTGCCTTGATTTTATAAGAAAATCTACGCCTGACACCTTTAAAGGATTCCAAAGCTTCTGCAAGGCGATCCAGCGGGGGACCGGCCTGAATCGCCATTGCGAAAGCCACTAAACCATTCAGCAGATTATGCCTGCCGGGTTTGTTGAATTTCACCCCTTTTAGCACAGTTTCAGGGGTGCCCAAATCAAAAATGTAGGTGCCATGTTCAATCTTAATATTTTTTATGCAATAGTCCGAGTTGTCATCAATCCCATAAGTGATTCCCTGAATTGGAAGCCCATTTCTGACAAATAATTTACCGTTGGGTTTGAGGTTGGCAGCGAAATCCCTGAAGGATTTTTTCAGAGTATCTTCATCTCCGTAGATATCCAGGTGATCGGCATCCATAGAAGTAATACAGGCAACGTCCGGTGTTAACTGAAGAAATGATCTGTCAAATTCATCGGCTTCAACTACCGAAAACTCATTGCCTTCCCAAACAAAATTACTATTGAAATCTTCTGAGATCCCACCGAGGAATGCAGTTAAAGGAGTTCCGGTCTCTTTGAGGAGATGTGCGAGAATACTCGAAGTTGTGGTCTTTCCGTGGGTGCCGGCTACCGCAAAGCAGAAAGTATCATTGGTGATCATGCCCAGTACTTCCGATCTCTTTTTTACCTTAAATCCCTTATCCTTAAAAAACAGCCATTCCTTCAGGTCCTTAGGTACCGCAGGAGTATAAATCACCAATGTATCTTCAGCATTGAAGTGGGGTTTAGGAATTAAAGCGGGTTCATCGTCATAATGAATTTCAATTCCGAGATCTTCCAATTCAAGAGTTAACGGGGAAGAAGTTCTGTCGTAGCCTGCCACCGGTTTTCCTAAAAAGGTGAAATAGCGTGCCAAGGCAGACATTCCGATACCGCCTATACCGATAAAGTAAACCCTATGAAAATTGAATTTACTCATGCTGTTCTCTCAATTAATTTTTCAATCTCATCCACGATGTGCTCTGTTGCCCTCGGCAGGGCCATCTTCTTGATATTAACACTTAGTTCCTCCCTTTTTTGATCTGAAGAAACCATTTCCTCAAAAGACGTTTGGAAACTGCTTTCCAACTCCTTTTCCGCAACCATTACCGCTGCTTCTTTGCTAACCAGGGCCTCTGCATTTTTAGTCTGATGGTCCTCAGCCACATTTGGTGATGGTATAAACAACACAGGTTTTCCCACCAGGCAGAGTTCAGAAACCGATCCTGCCCCTGATCTTGATATAATAATATCCGAAATCCTGTATCCGTGCTCCATTTCGTTCAAATAGCCATGGACCTTGACACTATCAGAATTCAGATGCTTGTATTTTTCGTAGTACATGGAACCACATTGCCATACCAACTGCAAATCCAGTTTTTGGAAATAATTCAGTTGCGCTTCAATGAGTTGGTTTATCCGGCCGGAACCCAAACTCCCGCCAAGGATCAACAGGGTTTTCTTTCCGGGCTGAAGCCCGAAATACGCATAAGACTGCTCTGCGTCATTCGGTAAATTAAGCAGGGAAGATCGGACAGGATTTCCCGTCTTTACAATCTTTTTCTCCGGAAAGAATTTTTGCATTCCTTCGTAGGCCACACATATCTTTCTCACCCTTGAAGCCAGCAATTTGTTTGTGATGCCAGCATAGGAATTCTGTTCTTGAAGAAGGCATGGAATCCCTTTCCCGGAAGCCACTCTGAGAACCGGGCCACTTGCAAAGCCCCCGGTACCTATGACGACATCGGGTTTAAATGTATTTACTATGTTCCTCGCCTTTATCAAACTACTGATCACTTTTATAGGAAAAAGCAAATTTTTCCAGCTCAATCTTCTCTGTAATCCACTTATCCATAATCCTACTATTTCGTATCCCGCCTGAGGGACCTTTTCCATCTCCATTCGGTCTTTTGCTCCTACGAACAAAAACTCGGCCTCCGGAAATCGCCTTTTAAGCTCATTGGCAATTGCAATTGCCGGATATATATGTCCTCCGGTACCTCCACCGGAAAGAATAAATTTATAGTTGCCCACTTAAGACTTCTAAAGGGTTATTTTCATCAATTTCCTGATCTTCTATTTCATTATTTCTCTTTCTGCTCGCACTTAAAACAATGCCTATCGCCAGACAGGTCATCCAAATAGAGGTCCCCCCTGAACTGATCAACGGCAGAGTTTGCCCCGTAACAGGGAACAACTCAACAGCAACTGCCATATTGATCAAAGCCTGGAATACTATGGGCAGTCCCACCCCTACAACCAACAACTTGCCAAAAACCGACTGATTAGCGTTGGCTACTACGACAATTCTAAAAAGCAAGAGCATATAAAAGAACATCAGAGAAAAGCCTCCTATCAGGCCGTATTCCTCAACGATAATTGCATATATAAAATCGGAAGAACTCTGTGGCAGGAAATTTTTCATCACACTTTTACCGGCCCCATTACCCACAAGACCCCCGCTTGAAATGGCTATTTTGGCTTTTTCAATCTGATAGTCCGCCTCAGTGTCTGCGGGATCCCAGAAACTTTCTATTCGACTCATCCATGTATCTACTCTGTTCGGGAAAAGATCAGGGGCCGCTTTGGCTACCAGAACAAAGAACATTAGCCCTACAAGACCAAAGCCAATCATTGCCGATAGATATTTCAAGGGATAACCCCCTAAAAAACACAATACCAGCACCATAAAGAAAAGGATGGCAGCGGTTGAGAAATTAGCGGGTAAAATCAATACTACAATCAGGAAAACCGGGGACCATAAAGGCAAAATACTTTCTTTAAAAGTCACCTGCCGATCTTTAATTTTTGACAGATACCTGGCGATATAGACCATTAAAACCACAGAAGCCAGGGTTGACGTTTGAAAAGTGATCCCTACCAGTGGCAATCTGATCCAACGGCTGGCGTTGGCTCCCTCGATGGTTGTGCCCTGTGCCAAAGTATACACTAGAAGGGCAATAACCACCGGCATAGCGATTATTGATAATCCTTTAAAGTAATGAGCGGGAATCCGGTGAATACCGTAAATTATTCCAAAGCCTAGAAACAGCAATAAGCCGTGTTTCATCAGGTGCCCTATGGTAGTTCCATTCCCTACAACGTATACCAGATTACTACTGGCACTGTATACCGGAAGGAAAGAGAATAAGGCCAACAGTGCTACCACCGCCCAAATTACTTTATCACCCTGTATGTGAGTTAGGAATTTCAAGAACTATAAATTTTTTATTGCTTCTTTAAACTGATTTCCTCTATCCTCGTAATTCTTAAACAAGTCGAAACTCGCACAAGCGGGCGAGAGCAAAACAGTGTCTCCTCGCTCAGCTATTTTGTAAGCCACCTTCACGGCTTCAGACATGGCATAGGTCTCGACAAAAATATCTACCGCATTCGCGAAAGTCTGCTTGAGTTTTTCGTTTTCCATTCCCAGGCAAATAATTGCTTTTACCTTCTCCCGAACCAGAGGCATTAGTGCCTTGTAATCATTCCCTTTATCTACTCCTCCTACAATCCAAACGGTTGGAGTACTCATACTATCGAGGGCGTAGTAAGTGGCATTGACGTTGGTCGCTTTTGAATCGTTGATGTACTGAACGTGATGTATTTTCAGGACTTTCTCAAGTCGGTGTGCAGCACCCTGAAAGTTCTGTATACACTCCCGAATAGTTTCCTTACGGATCCCCACCAGTTTTGCCGCGGTAATTGCAGCCATGGTATTCTTGAGGTTGTGCTGACCTTCTAATGCTAGTGAATCTGATGCTAGTTCCATAGTGTCTTCGTGTGTCTTTATTACAAATTGTTTGTCTTTTAAAAAAGTTCCGTACTGCTTTTCCTCTTGTAAAGAGAAAGGCAGTTTGCTGGCTTGGATAGGGTGTTTTTTTAGGTGAGCGTCAATCACCTCATCATCGGCATCGTAGATAAAAAAGTCGTCCATGCTCTGATTCATCGTGATCCTGAACTTAGAAGCGACGTAATTCAGAAAATTATTTTCGTATCGATCCAAATGATCCGGGGTGATATTGGTAATCATCGCAATGTGCGGACTAAAGTTTGTGATCCCGTCGAGCTGAAAGCTGCTGATTTCCAGAACGAAGTACTCCTTATCGCCTTCGGCAACCATTTGCGCGAAACTGTCTCCTATGTTTCCTGCCATACCCACATCAAATCCCGCTTGTTTCAGGATGTGATGGGTGAGCATAGTGGTGGTTGTTTTACCATTGCTCCCGGTAATTGCGATGATGGTCGCTGTGGTATATCGCGAGGCAAATTCGATCTCTGAAATCACTGGAATACCTTTGTTGACCAGTTTCTGAACCAGGGGCACCTTATCGGGTATTCCCGGACTTTTCATCACCAGGTCGGCATTCAGGATCTTCTCTTCCGTATGTCCTCCTTCTTCCCATTCCAATCCAACATGTATAAGAACGTCTTTGTATTTTTTTTTAATCTCGCCTTTGTCTGAAACAAAGACTTCAAATCCTTTCTGCTTCCCCAGGATGGCTGTTCCTACACCACTTTCGCCTCCTCCCAGGATCACTAATCGCTCCATTTACCTCACTTTTAAGGTTACAATGGTCACAATAGCCAACAGGATTCCAATAATCCAGAATCTGGTCACGATCTTGCTTTCGTGATATCCTCTTTTTTGATAATGGTGGTGAAGGGGCGACATAAGAAATATGCGTTTCCCTTCTCCTGATTTTTTCTTGGTGTATTTGAAATAACTAACCTGCATCATCACCGATAGCGACTCAGCAAAGAAAATCCCGCATAAGAGCGGTATGAGTAATTCCTTTCGCACGATGATGGCAATCACTGCAATTACACCGCCTATAGTCAAGCTGCCAGTGTCTCCCATAAAAACCTGGGCAGGAAATGCATTATACCACAAGAATCCAACCAGAGATCCTACAAAGGCGGAGATAAACACCACCAGCTCTCCTGCCCTGGGGATATAAAGTATATCCAGATAATCTGAGAAAATTATATTACCAGATACCCAGGCAAAGATGCCCAGGGTTAAGACAATTATCGCAGAAGTACCTGCTGCCAGGCCATCGATTCCATCTGTTAAATTGGCACCATTGGAAACCGCAGTCACTATAAAGATGACTATAGGAATAAAGATGAGCCAGGCGTATTTCTGCACGTCTCCTCCAATCCAGGAGATCAAATCACCATAGTCGAACTCATTATTCTTAAAGAAGGGAACATTGGTCTTGGTGGATTTCATTTCCTTTCCTTCCACATCCCGCACTTCAAAATTCTCAGTGATGATGGTTTTGTTCTTTTCCTTCATGGTTACCTCAGGGTGGAAAAAGAGGGTGGCACCTACCACCAGCCCCAAAACTACTTGCCCAAGGATCTTGAATCTCCCTTTGAGGCCTTGCTTATTTTTCTTAAATATTTTGATATAATCATCTATAAAGCCGATGACTCCCATCCAGAGAGTGGTGACAATAAGCAAGATCACGTAGATATTATCGAGGCGAGCAAAGAGAAGTACAGGAAGAAGGGTAGACATAATAATGATGAGTCCGCCCATGGTTGGCGTACCCTGTTTTTGCTGCTGCCCGTCGAGTCCGAGATCCCTGACAGTCTCGCCTATTTGTTTCTTTCGGAGAAAGAGAATAATTCGCTTTCCAAGGGTTGTAGCAAGAACGAGCGAGAGCAATACCGCCATGGCTGCCCGGAAGGTGAGGAATTGAAATAATGTCGCCCCGGGGAACTGGTACTGTTTCTCTAAATATTCAAACAAATAATACAGCATAGTACTTTCTCGCTATTTCTTTAAATCTTCTAATGCTTGTTTGATGATTTTAAAATCATCAAAATCCGTTCTGTTTCCATTGGTTTCCTGGTAGGTTTCGTGACCTTTTCCAGCCAGGAGGATGATGTCTTGTGCATCAGCTAGCTGACAGGCAGTTTTAATGGCCTGTTTTCTGTTTTCGATCGCCAACACTTTCATAGAATTCTGTGGTTCTACCCCGGCTTCCATTTCCGAAATAATAATCCCGGGTTGTTCGGTCCGCGGATTATCTGAGGTAAAAATGACCTTGTTGCTGAGTGAGGTAGCGATATGCCCCATTACCGGACGCTTAGACTTGTCACGATCACCACCACACCCCACTACGGTGATGACGTTTTCATTTCCAGTCCTCAATGCACTGATTGT
>JABDQM010000216.1 GCA_013042315.1 Flavobacteriaceae bacterium
TCGTAGATATAGTCTACCGTTCTATCGAATTCCTTTATAGAATCCGGCAGGGATTTCCCTATCTCCCACATCAGCAGCTTTACCACTTCATCACGCTTGGTTTTCATCTGCGTGACAAATTTCTCCATACATTCAATTCGGTCACTCACCTTCATGGTAGGCCATATTCCCTTCCCTTGGTCATAGGCACCTAAAGCTCCATCCAGGGCTTCCATAGCCTCTTTTTCTCCCAGATCCGGAATACTCCCAAGAATGGTATGCTCGTATTTTTCAGTGGAGGAAATGGTAGAAAATACGTCAGTCACAGCTCCATCCCATGCCTTCAATTCTCCATTTACCAAATACGTTTTTTGATGTATCAGCGAATCGATACGGTAGGTTTCAGGTATTAATGTTTTTTCTTTAATCATGTGCAATATTTTTCTTAGCAGTATTCTTTTAAACAATCGGCTTCATTGCCGTCATCGAAGCTCGCAGTCGGGCCCCTACTTGTTCTACAGGGTGTTCCCTGAGTGCCTGGTTAACCTGGATTAGTTTCGCATTGGAAACTCCGTTATCCCGTGATGCCCCATATGTTTTTCCAATGACCTCTACGTCCACCTTTTTCATAAAGTCTTTTAGCAGTGGTTTGCAGGCATGATCGAATAGATAACAACCGTATTCCGCCGTATCGGAAATCACCCTGTTCATTTCAAAAAGCTTTTTTCTGGCTATGGTATTTGCGATCAAAGGGGTTTCATGTAAGGACTCGTAATATGCCGACTCCCCAATGATTCCCGAATCGGTCATCGCTTCGTAAGCCAGCTCTACCCCTGCCCTAACCATGGCAACCATCAACACGCCATTATCGTAGTATTCCTGTTCAGAAATTTTAACGTCTCCTGCCGGTGTTTTCTCAAAGGCAGTTTCGCCCGTAGCAGCTCTCCAGCTCAGCAAATTCTTATCATCATTAGCCCAGTCTTCCATCATAGTTTTGGAAAAATGACCACTCATGATATCATCCATATGTTTCTGAAAGAGAGGCCGCATAATATCTTTCAATTCTTCCGAAAGGTCAAAAGCTTTAATTTTAGCCGGATTTGATAGTCGGTCCATCATATTGGTAATCCCCCCGTATTTAAGGCCTTCTGTAATAGTTTCCCATCCATATTGTATAAGTTTTGAGGCATATCCGGCATCTATTCCTTTCTCCACCATCTTGTCGAAGCAAAGGATAGAACCCGTTTGTAGCAAGCCACAGAGTATGGTTTGTTCTCCCATTAAATCGGATTTTACTTCTGCGACAAAGGAAGACTCTAAAACACCTGCCTTGTGGCCGCCAGTTGCTGCCGCATAAGCCTTGGCTTGGGCGAGGCCTTTCCCTTCAGGGTCGTTTTCGGGATGAACAGCAATCAGGGTGGGAACCCCAAAGCCTCTTTTGTATTCCTCCCTTACCTCTGAGCCCGGACTTTTAGGAGCAACCATAATCACCGTAAGGTCTTTTCTGATTTGCATCCCTTCTTCCACAATATTAAAGCCATGAGAATAGGAAAGAGTCGCGCCTTTTTTCATCAATGGCATTACGCTTTTTATCACATTGGTATGTTGCTTATCGGGAGTAAGGTTGATCAACAGATCCGCTGTCGGTACCAGCTCCTTATAAGTGCCAACTGTAAAGCCGTTTTCTGTGGCATTTACGTAGGATGCCCTTTTTTCTGCTATCGCAGCTTCACGCAAGGTATACGCGATATCGAGACCGGAGTCTCTCATATTAAGACCCTGATTAAGCCCCTGGGCACCGCAACCAATGATTACAATCTTTTTCCCTTTCAGGGCCGCAACACCGTCAGTAAATTCTGTGGTGTCCATAAAACGGCACTGTCCTAGTTGTTTCAGTTTATCTCTCAGGGAAAGTGTATTAAAATAATTTGTCATGCGTAGTCTTCTTAGTGTCTCGTTAATTATTGTTTTCGTATTCGTTTAATAAGGCGGTAATTGGCATAGCGGCCTTGGTTACTGCAATTCGTCCTGAACGGACAAATTGCAAGATGCCGTAAGGTTCCAACTCGTCGTGCATTTCATCAATTTCATGTCTTCTTCCCGTCTTGGCAAGAATAAAGAAGTCCCTTGAAACAGTCACGATCTGGGAATTACTCTCTTTAATGATATTCTGAATCTGTCTTTCGTCAAAAAGTAAATGTGAGGCAATTTTAAAGAGGGCAGATTCCTGATAGATGATCTCATCATCGGTGTGATAAAAGGCTTTGATCACTTCTATCTGCTTTTCAATCTGCGCCACAATTTTTCGTGTCCAGTCTTCCGTGGTAAATACGACAATAGTAAACTTAGATATATGCTTTATTTCTGATTTAGAAACATTTAGACCTTCTATATTAATGTGACGCTTTAAAAATATTCCTGAAATTCTATTCAGTAATCCGACGTTGTTTTCCGAATACACTGAAATGGTAAAAAATTTTTTCTCCATCTGTTTCCTACTTTAATCTTATATCTGACACAGAAGCACCAGAAGGTATCATTGGGAAGACATTATCCTCCTTTTCTACTTTTACTTCAAGGAAATACGGTTCCTTAGCGGCCATCATTTCTTCAACAGCTGCTTTTAAGTTTTTACGTTCCGATACTCTTTGCGCTTTTATGTGATACCCTTCTGCAATCTTTACAAAATCAGGGTTGGTCATAACGGTGGAAGCATATCTCCTTTCAAAGAACAATTCCTGCCATTGTCTTACCATTCCTAAATGATCATTGTTGAGCACCACAATCTTTACCGCTGTTTTATTCTGATAAATGGTAGCCAGTTCCTGAATGGTCATCTGGTAGCCCCCATCGCCAATAATAGCCACAACTTCACGATCCTCCGCCCCCATCTTGGCCCCAATGGCAGCCGGCAAGGCAAATCCCATGGTACCTAAACCTCCTGAGGTGATATTACTTTTAGACTGATCAAATTTTGCATATCGGCAAGCCACCATCTGATGTTGTCCTACATCTGTGACAATCACAGCCTTATTCTTTGAGGCTTTATTTATTTCTTCGACCACTTCCGCCATCGTTAATCCCTCCTTCCTGGGGTGCAGATCATTTTCTATAACTACCTTAAATTCTTCTTCATATCGCAACTTGAATTCGTTGTGCCATTTATCGTGACTGTTCTTCTTGATCTTTGGCAGTAACTTTTTTAGTGTATCTCTGGCGTTGCCTAGAAGAGCGACGTCTACCTGAACATTCTTATTGATCTCGGCAGGATCTATCTCCATATGGATGATTT
>JABDQM010000218.1 GCA_013042315.1 Flavobacteriaceae bacterium
GAACTGTATCTCGGAAGTGGCATCGTATCCTGTTTCCGTAAATTCGGTGTACTGATCGTATAGAACGGTATGAAAATTCAGGGAAGCCCCCAGATAGAGGTTTTGTTGATACTGTCCGGAAAAATTCATGGTAAGCTTGCTGTTGTACCCGCTTGTCCTTCTAAAATGTTCCTGATTAACGGAATTGTAAAGGGCATTAGAAACATAAGCTGTATTGTTGTTGTCCGATTCGTCCACCGGATCAATAACCCCTCCGTAGTAACCTAAAAATGCTTGCTGCTCCCTGAAACCCAGGTTGGCACCAATATCGAGATAGGCCTCTTCAATAAACTCACCATCCTGAATAAGCAGCGGACCAAAAGGTACGCCCTGGGCAAAATTGAGAAAGTAGTTGTCTATACCCTGGTCACTGGTACCGGCGGTAAAAACTTCATTGTCAAAATTTCTGGCCATGTCATAATTGAAGGCCAAAGCTAGTTTTTGCCAGGGAGAATTTGGATTTCTACTTTTAAAGACAAACACGCCTCCTACCTGGTTGATATCAGTGCTATTCTGAACCTCCGAGTTGAGGGTGCCAAAATACACTGATTCATTATTCTGATGATAATTGGCTCCGGTGATCGTAAATAAACTATTGGCAAAAACAGCTGATCCTGCAGGGTTGATATTTAGGGCAGACATATCGCCACCCAGGGCACCAAAAGCCCCACCCATTCCCTGAAACCGGGCTGTACCCTGTAAATTTTCTGTACTGTACCTGAGTACGTCATCGATGTTCTGGGCGGTTGCGGTAAGGCATAACATACCCGTAATGAACGTTAGAAATCTTTTCATTGTCCTGACTTTTATTTATTGAATGTAAAAGGATTATTGACTTCTGCCACCTCTGCCTCCAGAGGATCTTCCACCTGAGGATCTCCCTCCTGATGAACGGCTGCTACCGCCTGAACTTCTCACACTTCCACTAGAGGAACGTCCGCTACTGGAACTTCTGAAACTTCCTGAACTTCTGCTGCTGCTACGGCTACCTGAACTTCTAAATCCTGAGCTTCTACTACTGCTGCGGCTACCTGAACTTCTGAAGGTACCACTGCTTCTGGAGCTACGAACACCGGAAGACCTGTATCCTGAAGACCTCTGGGTTCCAGATGATCTGTATGAGCGCGAAGAAGGTCTTGTAACGTTGCCGCTACTTCTTCGGTAGATATTGCTTCTGGAGCTCGTATTACCACTGTATCGATTCTGAGTCGAACTGCGATTGTAAGAGGGTGACACCCTAGAACTCCTGCTGGTTCTGTAACTCCTGTTCCGACTTATAGCATCTGCACTTACGGAACGCCTTGCTGTGGTTCCTCCCCTGTATGAAGAACTTCTTACGTTGCTTCTTGAACTGAGATTAGATCTACCACTATTATTTCGCAAACGATTACTTCCACTGCGCGTATTCAGGTTAGACCTTCCTCTAAGCGAATTTGAAGCGAGTCCGTTCCTGTTGTAATATCCTCTTCGGGAATTATTGAATCCATATCGATTATAGCCTCTTCCAAAACGATTAAATCCATTTCCGTAATATCCGCCCCAGCGGTTCCATCCCCAACCGTAATTCCAGGCAAGGCCTCCGCCCCAGCCCCAGTTGTTCCAACCAAAGCCTCCCCAGCCCCAGTTATTCCAGCCAAAGCCTCCCCAGCCCCAGTTGTTCCAGCCGCCTCCCCAGCCGTAATTCCATCCCCAACCCCAGGGGTTATTCCATCTCCATGGACTGTACAAACCACCGTAGAACCATCCGCTATTACCCCAGAAAGGATCTGCCCAGATAGGGTTCCACCCCCAATTGTCATTAAAATTAATAGTGATATTGGTGGGATTGTCTCCCCAACCGGGATTTCCTGCATAGGAATTGTTGTCGTCAAAATAGTTCTCATTTTCTACAAAATCCAAACTATCATTTTCTACCCCACTGTAGTATTCATCTACATCAGTAAAGATTTCATTGTCCATGAAATCGTCAATTTCCTCAGCTTTGCGGCCAAAGTAATCACCGTAAATCCCATCCTCCTGCTTTTGCTGCTTCTGGACCGTGTTTCTTGGAGTATTGTAGACGGTATTTCTCGGAGTATTATAGACTGATGGTTCTTCAACTCCTGAAGCGTAGATTCCGTCATTATCATAGTACGAAGCCTGCTGATATGATCCACATGAGACCATCCCGAAGCCGATGAGGCCCAGGGCGATCATTTTGATGGTTTTTGGATGGGGTAAGGAAACTATCATGAGTATAAATTTATATTGTTGAACATATTAAAAATAGTTAGTTTTGCCCAACTATTCTTGATATTAGATACAAGTTTTGTGCCAAAGTACAATAGATGGGAAAAAAATTAACGACGCGAGCAGAGGATTATTCCAAATGGTATAATGAGCTGGTAGTAAAGGCAGATCTGGCTGAAAATTCGGGAGTTCGGGGATGTATGGTCATCAAACCATACGGTTTTGCGATCTGGGAAAAAATGCAGGCTGGATTAGATAAGATGTTTAAGGAAACAGGTCATGAAAATGCGTATTTCCCCATCTTTATTCCGAAGTCATATCTCAGCAAAGAGGCGAGTCATGTGGAGGGCTTTGCCAAAGAATGTGCTGTAGTTACTCATTACCGTCTGAAGAATGCGGAAGATGGAAGCGGCATTGTAGTAGATCCGGAAGCTAAACTCGAAGAGGAACTCATTGTTAGGCCCACTTCTGAGACCATTATATGGGATACCTACAGACGCTGGATACAATCTTACAGGGATCTTCCCCTACTTATAAATCAATGGGCCAATGTGGTACGATGGGAGATGCGTACCCGCCTCTTTTTGCGGACGGCTGAATTTCTCTGGCAAGAGGGTCATACAGCCCATGCTACTAAGCAGGAAGCCATAGAAGAGGCTGAAACAATCCTCGGTATTTATTCTGAATTTGCAGAAGAGCACATGGCTGTACCTGTGATCAAAGGCACAAAAACTGAAGGAGAGC
>JABDQM010000278.1 GCA_013042315.1 Flavobacteriaceae bacterium
GTCCAACACGCAAGACGAAGTACACCAAGACTGGTGTACAACAGGGTAAGACAAGTGCTTATAAAAAGGCAATTGTCGATGTTGCGGAAGGTGATGTCATTGATTTTTACAGTAATCTATAAAGACAACAAATGTCAGTTAGAAAATTAAAACCGATCACTCCCGGACAGCGATTTAAAGTAGTAAACGGATTTGACGCGCTTACTGCTGATAAGCCGGAGAAAAGCTTGCTTGCTCCGATAAAAAAGTCGGGAGGTAGAAACAGTCATGGAAAGATGACCATGCGCCACAAAGGTGGAGGTCATAAAAGAAGGTATCGTTTAGTCGATTTCAAAAGGATGAAGCACGGCGTTAATGCTGAGGTGAAATCGATTCAATACGACCCCAACAGAACTGCCTTTATTGCTCTTATTGAGTATAAAGACGGGGAAAAGAGTTATATCATCGCACAGAACGGGCTACAGGTGGGACAGAAAGTCACTTCAGGAGCCGGGTCTGCGCCAGAGATCGGAAATGCATTGCCTTTGAATGAAATTCCATTGGGAACTATTATTTCCTGTATTGAATTACGTCCGGGCCAGGGAGCGGTGATGGCAAGAAGTGCCGGAACCTTTGCTCAGCTTATGGCGAAAGAAGGAAAATACGTAACTATTAAATTGCCATCCGGGGAAACCAGAATGATTCTGGGGAATTGTTTGGCGACTGTTGGTGCTGTTTCTAATTCAGATCATCAGTTGATCGTTTCAGGAAAAGCGGGACGTAGCCGTTGGTTAGGCAGAAGGCCAAGGACGAGACCGGTAGCGATGAACCCTGTTGATCACCCAATGGGTGGTGGGGAAGGAAGAGCTTCCGGAGGACATCCAAGATCGAGAAACGGTATTCCTGCAAAAGGATACAGAACTCGTTCCAGAACCAAGGATACGAACAGATATATAATAGAACGTAGAAAGAAATAAAAAGTAGAAAGAAATGGCACGTTCACTAAAAAAAGGACCCTACGTTCACTTAAGTCTGGAGAAGAAAGTCAGACAGAATGTAGACTCGAATAAAAAGACCGTCATCAAGACATGGTCAAGGGCCTCTATGATCACTCCTGATTTTGTAGGTCAGACTATCGCTGTACACAACGGGAAGCAATTTGTTCCAGTTTATGTCACTGAGAATATGGTAGGTCATAAGTTGGGTGAATTTTCACCTACAAGATCTTTCCGCGGTCATGCCGGAGCAAGAAATAAAGGTAAAAAGTAAGCTATGGGAGTTCGAAAAAAACAGATGGCCGAAAGAATAAAGGCGGAGAAAAAAGAGCTGGCCTTTGCAAAATTGAACAACTGCCCTACATCGCCTCGTAAGATGCGATTGGTTGCTGACCTTGTCAGAGGTGCTGAGGTTGAGAAGGCATTAGCTATACTCAGGTTCAATCCAAAGGAAGCTTCCAGAAGGCTGGAAAAATTATTGCTCTCTGCCATTGCAAACTGGCAGGCGAAGAATGAAGATGCCGATATTGAAGAAGCAGACCTTTATGTAAAGGAAATCCGCGTCGATTCTGGCAGGATGCTAAAGCGCCTCAGACCTGCACCACAGGGAAGGGCACACAGGATAAGAAAACGTTCAAACCACGTAACCTTGGTGGTAGGCGCTAACAATAATACAGAAGCTTAGTATGGGACAAAAGACAAATCCAATAGGAAACCGACTGGGTATTATCAGAGGATGGGAATCTAACTGGTACGGAGGTAATGATTACGGGGATAAACTCGCTGAGGATGATAAGATCAGGAAGTATATCAATGCACGATTGGCCAAGGCTAGTGTTTCCAGAGTCATTATTGAAAGAACGCTGAAGTTGATCACCGTTACCATCACCACTGCAAGACCCGGAATTATCATCGGAAAGGGTGGTCAGGAAGTGGATAAATTGAAGGAGGAGCTTAAGAAGATTACAGATAAAGAGGTTCAGATCAACATTTTTGAGATCAAGAGACCAGAAGTTGATGCCAACCTGGTAGCAGCCAGTATAGCACGCCAGATTGAAAACAGGATCTCCTACAGGAGAGCTATTAAAATGGCAATTGCTGCGGCGATGAGGATGAATGCAGAAGGGATCAAAATTATGATCTCAGGCCGATTGAACGGGGCGGAAATGGCGCGTTCAGAATCGTATAAGGAAGGACGTATTCCATTGTCTACTTTCAGGGCTGATATTGATTACGCCATGGAAGAGGCTCATACCACTTATGGCCGATTGGGGATCAAAGTGTGGATCATGAAAGGGGAGGTTTACGGAAAAAGAGATCTGTCTCCCTTAGTTGGAATGTCTAAAGGATCGGGGAAAGATAAATCCGATGCCGGAAGAAAACGCAGAAGAAAATAAATTAATAAAGTAGGAAAAGATGTTACAGCCGAAAAGAACCAAGTTTCGCAAAGCGCAGAAAGGCCGTATGAAGGGAAATTCCGGAAGAGGCCACAGGCTCTCTAATGGGATGTTTGGAATTAAGTCATTGGATTCCAGCTTTATTACCTCACGTCAGATCGAGGCAGCGAGGATTGCTGCAACCCGATATATGAAAAGACAAGGTCAGCTTTGGATTAAGATATTTCCAGACAAACCTATCACAAAAAAGCCCCTCGAAGTAAGGATGGGTAAAGGTAAAGGTGCGCCAGAATACTTTGTAGCTGTCGTAAAACCGGGAAGAATCATGTTTGAAGTAGCAGGAGTTCCTATAGATGTAGCTCAGGAAGCACTTAGGCTGGCGGCTCAGAAACTACCGGTGAAGACGAAATTTATTGTGGCAAGGGATTACGAAGCCGCTTAATATTACTGATAAAGAAGATCATGAAACAGTCAGAAATAAACGAGTTGTCGGTAGAGGAAATAAAGGAAAAAATGTCCGATTTCAAAAGGAAACATGCCGATTTGAAAATGGCTCACGCTGTAACACCACTTGAAAATCCTCTTCAGCTGAGGCAGGTGAAGAAAACAGTAGCAAGACTAGCCACAGAATTAACAAAAAGGGAAAACCAATAACCGGTTCTGCTTTATGGAAAAAAGAAATTTAAGAAAAGAACGAGTAGGCGTTGTAACCAGCGACAGAATGGAGAAATCAATTGTGGTTTCTGAAGTAAAGCGGGTAAAGCATCCTATGTATGGTAAGTTCGTATTGCGGACAAAGAAATATGTTGCACACGATGAAACCAACGATTGCAAAATTGGTGATA
>JABDQM010000243.1 GCA_013042315.1 Flavobacteriaceae bacterium
CGGGTTACGCCTGCTCTTTCCAAAACCTGTGGAAGGGCTTTGGCCCCTGCATGTATATCACCAATAACAAGAGTTCTCATGGCGCAAAAATCGCAAATTCTCCTTGGAAGTCATCACTCCCCAGCTAAAAATATTTTGAAGGAATACTTCTTGTCAAGAATGAATAATCTAGAACCAGGTTCTTATTACGCGGATATTTTCCTATACTTGAACTCTCGAAAACCATAAGGTTGTTCAATGCTGTCAAAAAAAATATTCTGTATCGGTGAATTGCTGATCGATTTTGTCGCAGAAAATCAGGGGGCTGATCTCTCAAAGGCCTCGATTTTTACAAAAAAGGCCGGAGGAGCCCCTGCGAATGTAGCATGCGCCATTTCCAAGTTGGGCGGAAGAAGCGCCTTTGTCGGCTGCGTGGGTGAAGATCCCTTCGGTACTTATTTAATGAACACCATAGATGCTTTTGACGTAGATCTTTCACTGATACAGCGCACCTCCGTTTTTACAACCCTTGCTTTTGTTTCCCTTGCTGAAAATGGGGAAAGAGATTTTGTATTTTCACGTGGAGCCGACCGTGAACTTCAGTACGATTCCTCAATAAAAAGTGAATTCAGAGATCAGATGGTTCATCTGGGCGCCGCAACAGCCCTTCTCGGAGGACCATTGGAAAAGGCATATAGCCACTACCTTTTTGACGCCATCACCGAAAATGCCTTTATTAGTTTTGACCCTAATTTTCGGGCAGATCTGTGGAAGGGGAACGAAAAGACATTTGTAAAAAAATGTATGCCCTACATCGAAAAATCACATCTGTGTAAATTCAGTCTGGAAGAAGCCCAAATGTTATCGAAAAAAAAGACCCTTCCTGAAGCCAGTGAAGTTTTACATCAGATTGGAGCCGAGATCATTGCGATTACCCTTGGTGCTGAGGGTACCTGGGTAAGTACGAAGAACACGCAGCAAACTATCCCGAGCATACCCGTCAACCCTGTGGATACCACTGGCGCGGGAGATGCCTTTATAGGCTGTCTTTTGCAACAAATCAGCCAATTACCGTCCACGGATGCGATATCAGAAAACGAATCTCAGCTGATGGAGATGGTAGAGATCGCCAATAGAGCAGGTGCTTTAACTACCACAGGTTATGGGGCCATCGATTCTCTCCCTGATAAAAATCAATTGAATATTACCGAATGAACCAATTGGAACTCCACAGGAAACTGGCCCTAAAAGATTTGGAGGACCTTCAATCGGCGAGCACGGAAAATCTATTCCGGCAACGACTGCAAACCAACCTGCCGTTGATCGAAGAATTATTTTTTTCTCTCTATACCAAGCCTGAACACAAATCATTTTTTAAGAAACTTGAAAAGTCCCTCTTTGAACTTTTTCAGAAAAGACCTGAAGAATTACAGCTACAGGATCTCCGTCTCCTGAAAGAAGGGAATTGGTACCAGTCGAATAATATTGTCGGGATGCAGTTGTACGTAGACCTATTCCACAAAAACCTTAAAGGGATCGAGGAGAAAATCCCCTATTTTAAGGAACTGGGGGTGAATTTTCTTCACCTTATGCCCATTACTACAAGGCCTGCCGGAGAAAATGATGGCGGATATGCTGTGAATAGTTATACCGATATTGATCCAAAATACGGAGACAAAAAATCTCTATTAAAACTTACCTCAAAGCTTCGGGAAAATGGTATCTATCTTATGCTCGACTTTGTAGTAAACCATACATCAGACGAATACCCATGGGCCAAAAAGGCTCTCAAAGGGAACAAAACCTATCAGGATTATTACTATATGTTTCCAGACAGGCAGATTCCCGATGCCTTCGAAGCCAGCTTGCCTGAGGTCTTTCCCACTACTTCCCCCGGGAACTTCACCTACAGGCCGGAGATATCTCAATGGGTAATGACGGTCTTTAATTCTTATCAATGGGATCTGAATTATACCAATCCCCGCGTTTTTCTCGAGATGCTCGCGAATCTGGTTGAAATGATCAATAGCGGGATTGATGTAGTGCGCTTTGATGCTCTTGCCTTTCTCTGGAAAAAAATAGGAACAAATTCACAAAACCTGCCCGAAGCCCATCAACTCATTTCTCTATTCAGGATGTGCCTTCAGGTGGTTGCCCCCGGGGTTGTATTTCTGGCGGAAGCTATCGTATCACCTCATGACATCGTAAAGTATTTTGGAGAAGGAAAACGAGAAGGAAACGAATGTGACATTGCTTACAACGCCTCGTTAATGTCTCTTCTGTGGAATTCAATTGCGACGAAAAAAACTTTGCTGCTGCAAAAGTCTTTAAAAAATGTACCTCAAAAACCGCGGTCCTCTACCTGGATAAATTATCTGCGCTGCCATGATGATATCGGACTTGGTCTCGATGACGGTTACATCGCCCAATTAGGATGGGATCCCTGGTTGCACAGGAAGTTCCTGATCGATTATTATTGTCAGGGCCTGGATTGGAGTCCGGCTGTTGGCTATAAATTCATGGAAAATCTGGCCACTGGGGACAGTCGGATTACAGGAAGCTGTGCCTCCCTACTGGGTCTTGAAAAAGCATTGCGGAATGAGGATTCAGAAACTTTGCTCGTTTCTTTAAAAAAAATTCTGATGTTGCACGGTATCATTCTCTCCTTTGGAGGGATTCCCATGATCTATGCAGGAGACGAACTGGGCACCCTCAATGATTACTCATATCTGGATAATGAGCACAAAAAGCAGGATAGTCGGTGGGTGAACAGGCCCAGCCAAAACTGGGAAGCTGTAGCCCAAATCAGCGAACCTGAAAGGCCTTCCTCTCAAATTTTCAGTGGGATTCGGCATATGATCGCCCTGCGAAAAAAGACTGATGTTTTTCAAGATCAAAACAATCTCATCTTCCATGATCCTCGAAATCCACATCTCTTTGTTTATGAACGCACCGGAACAGAAACGGAAGGAGTACTTGTGATAGCAAATTTTGATGAGTCGCCCCAGATTCTCGATGCAGGCTTACTCACCGATTTAGGATACATCAAAGAGGGTAATCTGCGAGATTTACTGTCGGGAAGAGAATGGTCCCTGATGAGTAGCCTTGTCCAAATTGACCCCTACCAACTATTGTGGTTGACAAAAGCCTAACTATACCTCACCTTTCTGAGAATTCTCAACGATTCCTTCAGATTGTTATACACTTTTTCATCCAAAGGCTTAATGGTGTTCTTAAGAATTTCCATCTGATCTTTTGCTTCTTCAAACCCATTTAAATAACAGAGTAAATACGTTGCCGGAGCCAATGTAAGGTCTGCTTTATCTGCCTTGGAAAGCTTGAGGTTCTTCTGCAATTTTTGAAGGAGAGCATTGTTGGTGTTGTAGATGTGAAATAATGTCTTGCGGTCGTATTGCGGGGGTTTAAAAATCAGTTCACTGACGATCTGGTAGGTGCCATTATCGTTGAAGGTGATCCCTACCTCTTCCAGGGGATAATACCGCTGCTCGCGCCCGAGGCCTAATTGCACGTATTCGGTAATAGCAAAGGTTTCATCCGAGATGTCGATGGATATTTCGTCCAAAGCAGAATAGAAA
The DNA here is from genome assembly GCA_013042315.1 of Flavobacteriaceae bacterium. Classification (GTDB taxonomy): domain Bacteria; phylum Bacteroidota; class Bacteroidia; order Flavobacteriales; family Flavobacteriaceae; genus Muriicola. The sequence continues at coordinate 3,576 of JABDQM010000243.1, forward strand.
AGCTTAACCTGTTCGTTGATCAGCTCAATGTCGACTCGCGAATAATACGTTTTCTCTTTAATCGTCTTTTTGTTCCCCGCCCAGCAAATCACAAATTGTTCTTTAAAAACTTTGTAGCTACTACTCAGATCTTTGTGTCTGTGATTGAGAAAATCAATTACCCCGTCAAGGGTGAGTTCAATATTGTTTCGGGCGTGTTGCTCAATGGTGGCGACTATCTCGGAATTGAGATCTTTTAATTCAATATCAAAAGCCTTGGGCATACTGATGCTTCCGTCTCTGAAGAACACTGCGCCGCCGTAATATTTCCAAATATTCTTTCTCAGGGCACAGACCTTGCCATTCGACTTAATGGTGACCAGACCCACCACCTTGCCTTCGGGCAGATGGGGAAACGGAATATTCTCATAGGAAATCAGCGGGGGATTATCCAGATAGGCGTTAACGAGGTTCTGGATCTTACTGTCGTCAAAGAAATCGACCCCAACTATTTTGTTGTCCTCATCTTCCACTCCGATGACAATAAAAGAATGGTTTTTGGGATTGCTGTTGGCCAGGGCACAAACGTGTTTTAGAAATTTAGCCTTCCCTTCTTTCTGGCCGATGTTTATTATGCGCTTTTTATCATAAAAACTATTTTCGTCATTATGGGCCAGGAGATTTTTGACCAAAAGGCGTTTGTTGATCATCCTTTTTTCTTCACTATAGTACTGCTTGCCTGCGCTGTTGGCATCACTACCAGATCAGCGATGTTTACGTGATAAGGTCTGGTAATTACGAAATGAATGATGTCTGCTATATCCTCCGCTTTCAAGGGTTGATACCCCTGATATACCTTCTTAGCTTTCTCCTCGTCACCTTTAAATCGCACTTCACTGAATTCCGTTTCTACAAGCCCCGGATTCACAGCGCCAACTCGTATTCCATATTCATTGAGGTCGATCCTCATCCCCTGGTTGATCGCATCTACTGCGTGTTTGCTAGCGCAATACACATTACCTCTTGGATAAACTTCTTTCCCCGCTGTAGACCCAATATTGATGATATGTCCGCTTTTTCGCCGGATCATCCCCGGAAGGATAGCCTTGGAAACATAGAGCAATCCCTTAACGTTGATATCGATCATCGCATCCCAATCGGCCAGATCTCCGGACTGAATTGGATCTAATCCATGGGCATTGCCCGCGTTGTTCACCAGGATATTGATAGAAGCAAAATCCTCCGGTAAGGACTGAATTGCAGTTTCTACGGCTTCCTTATCCCTAACGTCAAAGTTCAGCGTATGTACCTTCGTTTTAGTCTTTAGTGACTCTTGCAGGGCGTCTAGTTTAGTTTGCCTCCTCCCGCAAAGCACTAAATTAATACCGTTGGAGGCAAAGAGTTCGGCTGTTGCCCTACCAATGCCACTGGTAGCTCCCGTAATAAAAGCTGTTTTTTGTTTCTCGTTCATCGTATCAATTTTTTAGGGGACCTCATGACCTTGCGAGGCATGGAGCAGGATAAACCAATCTTCAAGTTCCATATTCAATTCAGCTGCCTCAACAGAATCTGATAGCCTTGAAGCATTAGAAGTCCCGACGACCGGATGGATACCTGCAGGATGCGTCATCAGCCAGGCCAGGATAAGCTGGTCTTCACTTGCGTTGTACTTCTGTTTCATAGGGATCAGAGCCTCCCTTATTCTTTTTGTTCTGTCATTGTCTTCCCGGAAATACGCCCCGAGGGGAGACCAGGCCATTGAAAGTCTTTTATGAGCAATACAATCGTCGAGCGTCCCGTCGTACATCACTCCATCGGCAGTAAGTGAACACTCCACCTGGTTGGCCTGCACAGGTATTGCGGTTTCTAACATCGCAATTTGTGGAGGAGTAAAATTGGAAACACCAAAAGCCTTTATTTTTCCGCTGCTCAAAAGTTGATCAACCGCTTTCGCGATAGGTTCAGGGTCCATTAGCGGACTCGGGCGATGCAAAAGGAACAGATCAAGGTATTCAGTGCATAGCTTTTCCAGGGAGCGTTCAGCAGACCAGATGATGTAATCTGAAGAATAATTATAATGCTTAACCTTATTATCCCTTGCGTCGCAGATATACTGTATTCCGCATTTTGAAACAAGTTGGATATCTTTCCGGGCGATTCCGCTTTCAGCAAAGGCATTTCCAAATTCTTCCTCATTGCCGTAGCCGCCGTAGATATCGGCATGATCAAAAGTAGTGATCCCGGTTTCAAGACAGTGATTCATCAATGAGACCATTTCGTTTTTCGAAAGTCTTTTTCCCCATGATCCCCATGTCATGGTTCCGGCGATGATACGAGAGAATTTTAATGCTGATTTCATAAGCGATGAATTTACTAAAAATCCCTTAAATACTTCATAAAACTTAGGGTTCCCGAATTTTTTTAACCAATCGTTAACAGGCAGTGAATGAATAAATTTTCAATTTGCATAGCCCTTGAACTAAGTTATTGAAAGACAATTACTAAAAGACAATTTATGGATGATAAAAACACAGTAGATATAAGTGCAGTAAATGAGAAAATAGCTCAGGAAAGTGCCTTTATTGACCTGTTAATGATGGAGATGAACAAGGTCATCGTTGGACAAAAGCATATGACCGAACGCTTATTGATTGGACTTCTGGGACAAGGCCATATTTTGCTTGAAGGGGTGCCCGGACTGGCAAAGACCCTTGCGATCAATACCCTGGCCAAGGCCGTTAAAGGAAGTTTTAGCAGAGTACAATTTACCCCTGACCTTCTCCCGGCTGATGTGGTAGGTACCCTGATTTACAATATGAAGGAAAGCGACTTCTCTATAAAAAAGGGTCCCATTTTTGCCAATTTTGTGTTGGCTGATGAGATCAACAGAGCACCCGCTAAAGTTCAGTCTGCCCTACTGGAGGCCATGCAGGAACGCCAGGTAACCATTGGGGATGAAACTTTTAAGCTGGATGCTCCTTTCCTGGTTATGGCGACTCAGAACCCCATTGAACAGGAGGGTACTTATCCGCTCCCTGAAGCTCAGGTAGACCGATTTATGCTCAAGACGGTAATCGACTATCCTAAGATGACCGAAGAACAGTTGATTATCCGACAGAATCTGAACGGTGCATATGAGACCGTCAAACCTGTGGTTAGTCTCAAACAAATCCTGAGTGCCCAAAAAGCGGTCAGAGAAGTCTATATGGATGAAAAAATTGAAAAGTATATTCTAGATTTGGTGTTCGCCACCCGATATCCGGAAAAATACAATTTGGAGAGTCTTAAGCCTTTGATCAGTTTTGGGGCATCACCCCGTGGAAGTATCAACATGGCTATTGCGGCAAAGTGTTACGCCTTTATTAAACGCAGAGGTTATGTAGTTCCCGAAGATGTGAGGGCGGTAATCCACGATGTCCTCAGACACAGGGTTGGGATTACATATGAAGCGGAAGCCGAAAGCATTACTTCTGAAGAAATCATTAATCGCGTCGTAAACGAGATTGAGGTACCCTAGACAGTTCAAGGTTTTAATCCCGTTCAAATCTGCCTTTTGAACCCTGTTGCTTAAACTTGAACCCATGGACACAAAAGAATTACTTAAAAAGGTTCGTAAAATTGAAATCAAAACGCGTCGGTTGTCCGACCATATCTTTGGGGGAGAATATCACTCTACCTTCAAAGGACGCGGAATGACATTCAGCGAGGTAAGACAATATCAGTTTGGAGACGATGTGCGCTCTATCGACTGGAATGTCACTGCCCGTTATAATGAACCCTATGTTAAGGTCTTTGAAGAAGAAAGGGAACTTACCCTTATGCTCCTGGTTGATATAAGTGGCTCTGAGCATTTTGGCACCGTGAACCAATTTAAAAAGGATGTCATCACAGAAATTTCCGCTACCCTGGCTTTCTCGGCCTTGCAGAACAATGACAAGGTAGGAATGATCATGTTCTCTGATGAGGTTGAGCTTTTTATCCCCCCGAAAAAAGGGAAGAGTCATGTACTGAGGATCATAAGGGAATTACTGGAATTTAAACCGAAGAGTAAGAAAACTGACCTGGTTGAGGCTTTGAAGTACCTCTCCAATGTCATGAAAAAAAGGGCTATTATTTTTGTCTTGTCCGACTTTATGATGGATCAATATGAAAATACATTGAAGATCGTGGGTAACAAACACGATGTTACCGGTATCAGGGTGTACGATCCCAAAGAGGAAGAAATGATAAACCTCGGCTTAGTTCAAATGGAAGACGCTGAGACCGGAGAAGTACACCTGGTAAATACCTCCTCTAAAAAAGTAAGATTAGCCTACCAAAAATATTATCGGGAACGCGTAGAATACTTTAAGAATACGTTTACGAAATCGGGTGCAGGCATGTTACAATGCAGAGTAGACGAGAGTTATGTAAAAAAATTATTAGGCTATTTCAAGCAGAGGGCTTAAAATGAAGCTAGAGAGAAAACATACCTACAGACTAAACCCTCTTACAAAGAATTGGGGGTGGGTCTTATTGCTGTTCCTCAACTTTGCCCTATTCAGTTCTGCACAGCAGAATCCAATGGTAAGGTCGGCAGTAGATACTACCTCTATAAAAATAGGAGAGCAAATCAATTTTATGGTGTCAGTGGAGGCAGATACCACTGCACAAGTCATTTTCCCGGAGGGGCAGACGTTTTCACCTTTAGAAACCGTTGAAGCTTTTAAAACGGATACGACCCGAAAGGCCGATCGGATGACGCTTCAAAAAATCTACGCCTTAACCCAATTTGATTCGGGGTCATATCTCCTGCCTGCTCAAAGGATAGAAATTGATGGCAAAGGATATTTTACAGACTCCCTGCTAGTGTCGGTTTCCACAATTGAAGTGGATACCGTAAATAAGGAAATATATGACATAAAGCCACTGATTTCAGTTGAAAAGAATCGAGCGAACCTTCCATTTTACGTTTGGGTAATATTGGGAACTCTTCTATTAGTGGGAATCATACTGTGGTATATATTCAAGCGCAAACCCTTAAGCGAAGAGGAACAAATAGCCTTGCTCCCTCCCTATGACAGGGCCTTACAGGAATTGAAAAAACTTGAAAAGTCGAAATACCTTATTCAGGAGGAATACAAAAGATATTATTCTGAATTGACGGATATCGTAAGGTCTTATCTGGAGGAGGACGTACATATCTCTGCCCTGGAAAGTACGACGGATCAGCTTATAACGAAGCTGGAGCTGATGAAAGATGCGGGGGAATTGAAAATTGACGATGAAACGATACAGCAATTTAAGCAAATCCTGTACACAGCCGACCTGGTAAAGTTTGCCCGCTCTAAACCTGAAACTTCAAAAGCAGAGCAGGACAGAAAGTCTATAGAACATATCGTAATTAAGACCAAAGAAGCCATCCCTGAACCCACGGAGGAGGAATTGATGCAACAGGCAGCATATAAAGAGGCCATGCGCAAAAAAGCTGTAAAAAAACGAAGGATACAGGCTGGGTTGGCAACAGCAGCCGTATTATTTATAGGTCTCATCGCGACAGTCTTTTACTACGGAATTGACAATGTGAGGAATTCGTTGATCTATCAACCCTCAAAAAAACTGCTAGAAGGCGAATGGGTAGCCAGTTCATATGGATATCCTCCCATTGATCTGTCGGCACCAGACGTCTTACTCAGACAAGAAGTTGAACTTTCTGCTGAGGAAATGAATGTTGTTAGGGATAAACAGGTTTTTTCCTTTTACAATCCCGATAATTTGCTAGGAGTAGGCACCTCTTCCGTTATCATGGCCGAACCCACAGAGCCCGATTACCAAAAAAGCATTGACCGCGTCCTAAAAGACCTGGCTGATAAAGGTGCCCGTAACATTATCACAAAGCAAGAAGAATTCAGCTCTGCCTCAGGAGTACCCGGCGTAAAGGTTTATGGTAGCGCTACCTTTCCGGGAGAGAGCGAGGGGGACAGGGTGAAAGGAAAATATGCGATTATCCTCTTTGGAGGGAAAGGATTTCAGCAACAGGTCACCCTTTCATGGGAAGAAGGTGATCCTTATGCCGAACAGATAATTGACAGAATTATAAATTCAATAGACGTAAAAACGCAGGTATAAAAGATGTTTGAAAATATTCAGTTTGCGAATCCACAATTCTTCTGGTTGCTCCTGGGGCTTCCTCTGGCTGTATTGTGGTATGTCATCAAACGGAAAAATCAAACTGCCACACTAAAAATTCCAAGCATAAAGGGCTTTCCAAAGGATGACATCCTGGCCAAACTGCGACCTGTTTTATTTGCTTTCCGACTTATCGCCCTAGCTTGTATTATCACAGCCATGGCCCGGCCACAGATTCGGGAAGTTTCAACCCGCACCAAGACTACCCAGGGGATCGATATTGTGATGGCCATTGACGTTTCTTCGAGTATGCTGGCCAGGGATCTTCGTCCTAACCGACTTGCAGCCTTGAAAGAAGTGGCTTCAAATTTTATCGAAGAACGCCCCAATGACAGAATCGGACTGGTGGCCTATGCAGGTGAAAGCTACACTAAAACTCCTATTACCAGTGATAAAAGCATCGTGCTAAGTGCCCTGAAGGAAATCACCTATGGACAGTTGGCAGACGGTACAGCAATAGGTATGGGCCTGGCCACTTCTGTAAACCGATTAAAAGACAGTAAAGCCATCAGCAAAGTAATTATCCTTCTCACAGATGGAGTAAATAATTCCGGGTTTATTGAACCTGAAACTGCGGCAAACCTCGCCGTCGAATTTGGGATTAAAACATATACAATAGGTCTGGGTACAAACGGTAATGCGCTTTCACCAATTGCCTATAATGCAGATGGTTCTTTCCGATACGGGATGCGACAAGTTGAAATCGACGAGGATCTTCTTAAGCAAATTGCCAGCGTTACCGGAGGGCAATATTTCCGCGCTACTAATAATCAGAAACTGGAAGCCATTTACGACGAGATCAACAAACTGGAAAAAACCGAAGTTGAAGAATTTAAATACTATAACAACGAAGAAAAATTCAGGCCCTGGGCTATTCTTGCCGGAATTCTGTTGATTACCGAATGGCTACTGAGGACAACTTTATTTAAAAGTTTTGTATAACCCATGATTCAGATAGACGAAGCCACATATTTCTATTACTTCCTGCTCTTCCCGGGCATGATTCTGCTGTTTTTCGGACTTCTATTCTGGAAAAAAAGGACACAGAGGAAATTTGCTGATCCCGTTCTACTCAAAAGACTGGTGCCGTCACGATCGAGTTTTAAAGGCGGATTAAAACTGATTTTTTTACTCCTGGGTCTTACCGGCCTGATCCTCGGTCTGGCAAATCCAAAAATAGGAACCAAACTGGAAACTGTAAAAAGAGAAGGTGTGGATATTGTGTTTGCCATAGACGTATCAAAAAGTATGCTGGCCGAAGATATTGCGCCAAACAGATTAGAGAAATCGAAACGTCTGGTTTCTGAAATTATTAATCAACTCGCAAGCGATAGAATTGGAATTATTGCCTATGCAGGACAAGCAACGCCACAATTACCAATAACTACAGATTACGGAGTGGCCAAAATGTTCCTTCAATATCTCAATACTGACCTGCTGTCCTCTTTGGGAACCGCTATAGATGAAGCCATCAAATTGGCAACCACCTACTATGACGATCAGGATCAAACCAACAGAGTTTTATTTATAATCTCTGATGGAGAAGACCATTCAGACGGCCTTGCGATCGATGCTGTAGATCTTGCAGTGGAGCAGGGAATCAGGATATTCACCATAGGAGTGGGAAAAGAAAAAGGAGCTCCAATCCCCATAAAGAGGAATGGAATTACCCAAGAGCTCAAAAAAGATAGTGAGGGTGAAGTTGTTATCACCAGATTAAATACGAATATCCTACAAGAAATTGCCGAAAAAGGTAATGGCGAGTACATAGATGGATCAAATACAGAAGAGGCTGTAGAAAAAATAAAGGAGGCTTTAAATCAAATTGATAAGACTGAATTTGAGGCCAAGCAATTTGCAGACTACAAGGACCAATTTCAATGGTTTTTGGGAGCAGCCTTATTCTTTCTATTTTTAGATGTCTTTTTACTTGACAGAAAAACAAAATGGCTCCAAAAATTAAACTTGTTTAATGAAGATAATCATGAATAAGATTTACCTGTTACTTTCACTGTGCATTTCGGCCACAGGAATGGCACAAGAAGAAAAGAAAGACAATTCAGAGAAAGATCTGAAGTCTTCCCTTAACCTTACCTGGGAAGCAAATCAGGAATTATCCGAGAATGAATTTATCAAAGCTGAAGCAGACTACCGGCGGGCTATATCCAAGAGTAATGAAAACGCAATTGCTCCTTACAACCTGGGGACGGCTTATTATAAAAAAGAAAGTCTGGAAGAAGCATTTGGCAGATTTAAACAGGCCGGAGAATTGGCTGATGCCAAACCCGAGAAACACAAGGCTTTTCACAACATGGGTAATGTGTTCATGAAAAATGAAGAATACGAAAAGGCAATAGAGGCCTATAAAGAAGCATTGCGCAATAATCCTGAGGATGAAGAAACCCGATACAATCTGGCCTTAGCCAAAGCCTTGGCTGAACAACAAAAAAACAAGGACAAAGACGGAGGGAAGGATGAAGATGCAGAGGAGGATGAGGATTCTGAAAACAAGGGCAAGAAAGATCAGGAGGATCAGCAACAAGACAATAAGGAAAAAGACGGAGGAGAGCAGGAAAAAGATGAGGACAAGGATGGCGATGGCAAGGAGAAAAAAGATCAGCCCAAACAAGGAGAAAAACCTGATGAACAAAAACAACCTCGTAAAAGTCAGCTTTCCCCACAGCAAATAAAAAATTTGCTGGAAGCCATGCAAAATGAAGAAAACAAGGTACAGGAGAAGATGAACGAAAAGAAAGTCAAAGGACCAAAAAGTAAAAATGCTAAAGACTGGTGATGGCAAAAAACGCAATCCATAGTGTTCTTATACTCTTTTTCCTGATTGGATCTTCATTCGGATTTGCTCAGGATGAGGAGGCGATTGAGTTTAAAACCAATCTCAGCAAAGAGAAACTTGGGATAAACGAAAGACTAAGGGTGGAATTTACCATGAATAAAGATGGCGATAATTTCACTCCCCCTGATTTTGAAGGATTCCGGGTTCTTATGGGGCCTTCGCAATCTATAAGATCTGCCTTTCTCAATGGGGTGAGAAGTTATTCAAAAACCTATTCCTATACTTTGGCGCCTACTGAGCGGGGCAACTTCACTATAAAACAGGCCACCATTGTGATCGATGGCAAGACCTATAAGACTACTCCTGTGAAGGTTGAGGTTACTGCTGCGGTTGACAAACCCAGTGATCAAATGACGGCCGATGATATTGCAGATCAGAACCTGCATCTCGTGGCCGAGGTATCCAAGGTGAGTCCCTACCTGAACGAAGCCATGAGTGTTGTTTACAAACTCTATGTAAGTCCGTCAATCAACGTATCCAATTTCCGCCCTTTAGATAACCCTACCTACAATAATTTCTGGAGTCAGGATATTCCGGTAACATCTTACAGTGTGAAAAACGGGACTTATGAAGGCAAATCGTATCGCTACGTCATTCTAAAGCGCGTAGTGCTATATCCACAAAAAAGTGGCGCCCTGGAAATTGAACCCCTTTCACTTGATGTTACCTTGGAAGTACCTACCAACAGACGGGATTTTTTCGGGCAACCCATCTATACCCAAACCAATAAAACAGTCTCTGCGGGCAAGCGAACAATTCAAGTGAAGTCCCTCCCTACTCAGGGTCAACCAGCCGATTTCAGTGGGGCTGTGGGTAGCTTTCGGTTTAATGTTTCCACTAGTAAAAATAGCCTCAAAGCTTCAGAATCCCTTCAGGCAGTCGTGGAAGTTGAAGGGAAGGGTAATTTAAAACTCTTCCAATTACCGACATTAGAAATGCCAGGCTCCTTAGAAGTCTATGAGCCGGAATACAATGAAAGTGTAAGGACTACGCTTTCGGGAATGCAGGGAAAGGTGAGTAATAACTACACCGTGGTACCTTCATTTAAAGGTAAATATCCCATCCCTCCTATTTCCTTTAGCTATTTCGATCCTCAGGATGCCACATATAAAACACTTACTTCTCAAGAAATTAACATTGATGTAAGTGGAGGACCCCTGGAATCCTCAGGAGGAAATGTATCCATTACATCTAACAATAAGAGACCCATTCAGGCAACCGGAAGCCAATTTCATTTTATAAAACTCGCCCCCAATCTGAAACCCATCAAGGAAACACCATTTTTTGGTTCATTGCAGTTCTATCTATTTTTTCTCAGTCCACTATTACTGATTCCCCTTGCTGTAATATTTGGAAGAAGGAGAGAGGCAATTGCCAGTGATGTAGCCGGCAACAGGATTAAAAGGGCCAATAAGCTGGCCAGAAAATTTCTGTACAAAGCCAAAAGGGCGATGGGTGAAAAAGACGAATTCTACATTGCTATGGAAAAAGCTTTGCACAATTACCTCAAGGCTAAACTAAAGATCGAGACTTCAGAATTCAGTAAAGAAAAAATCGCTGCCCTGCTTCTTAAAAAGGATGTTGATCCGGATACTAACAATGGATTTATCGGCCTGCTGAAAAACTGTGAGATGGCCAGATACAGCCCTTTTTCCAGAGTTCAGATGCAAGAAGATTACGATAAAGCCATTGAAGTAATTTCAGCACTAGATAAACAATTGTAATATGAAGAGCTGGTTGATCTTACTACTTGTTTTTATTTCACCCCTTTGCCGGGCCCAGAACGATATTTTGTTTGAAGAAGCTGCTAAGGCATACAATGAAGGGGATTACGAACAGGCTATTGATAATTATATGCATGTTCTGGAGAGTGGCCTTCACTCGGCTAATATTTACTTTAACCTGGGCAATGCACATTACAAACTCAACGAAATTGGTCCCAGTATCTATTATTACGAAAAGGCCTTATTGTTAGATCCCAATGACAATGAGATCAGAAACAATCTTGCCTACGCTCAGCAAATGACCATTGACGACATAGAACCCCTACCCCAAACAACAATCTCCAGGATTGTATCAAGAGTGATGAATATCCTGACTTTTGATCAGTGGTCCTATGCTGCTATCGGCTTTATGATCTTGTTTGTACTCCTTTACCTGGCGTTTTATTTTAACAAGTACGCAGATAAAAAGCGACTGGCTTTTATTGGGAGCATGGTGTGCTTATTTTTTGCCGCTATGAGTGTGGCCCTTGCCTTAATGCAGTATCAGGAATACAATAAAACTCAGCCTGCGATCATATTTGCCGCTGAAACATCAGTTAAAGAAGAGCCCAATAACCGCAGTATTACCTTGTTCGATCTTCATGAAGGCAGTAAGGTTTATGTTGAAGAAACACTTCAGGACTGGCACAAGATAAAGATTGCTGACGGGAAAAACGGTTGGATTCCCGCTTCCGATCTCAGAGAACTAAAAGACTTTTAGTACCTTTTAACATATTGGTAATAGTAATACTATTATTTTTGAAGCCCATGAAGCGATCTCGATATAAATCCTTTGTAATTGTTTTCCTGAGTACCATCTGGGTAACGGGGATTATCTCCCCGCCGGTATTGCAGTTGATTGATGACAATGCATCCTTTATTTCGTTTAATCTGAATGAGGAAGAGCCCCAGGAGCAAGAGAAGAAAGATACCGGAGAAGAATTTACCCTTGGGAATCCAATGGATGTATATGACTTTGTGCCTTTTAGCTATTCCGAATCAAGTGGTAATAGTCAAAATTCCTTCACAAATTCGTATTACGGGGAAATTCAACTACCCCCGCCCGAAGGAGTTATCTAACATTTTATCATTTCCTTTAATTAATTAATCTGCCCGTATTTTAATCGTTCGGGACCCAAATACTTTATAATTATGTTTAATAAAATCAAAAATGATTTACCGGCGAGTATTGTCGTTTTCTTCGTCGCTCTTCCTCTTTGTCTGGGAATTGCCCTCGCCAGTGGAGCTCCTTTATTCTCCGGATTAATTGCCGGGATCGTAGGAGGAATTGTTGTCGGTTCCTTAAGTGGTTCTCAAATAGGTGTAAGTGGTCCTGCAGCAGGTCTTGCAGCTATCGTTTTAACGGCCATAGGAGCCCTTGGAGGATATCAGAATTTCTTAGTTGCCGTAGTGCTTGGCGGTGCCATTCAGCTCCTTTTTGGTGTATTGAAAGCGGGAATTATTGGATATTACTTTCCTTCATCGGTGATCAAGGGGATGCTCACAGGAATCGGGATTAACATCATCCTAAAACAAATACCTCATTTCTTTGGTTATGACGCAGATCCTGAGGGAGATTTTGCCTTTATCCAGATCGATGGGGAGAACACTTTTTCGGAAATCTTCAATTCCATTAATTTCATCAGTCCGGGCGCTACCTTAGTTGCATTTTTAGGCCTTGGCATCTTGATCCTCTGGGATAAAGTGCTTACCAAGAAAGCTAAAATATTTCAATTGATCCAGGGGCCACTCGTAGCTGTAGTTGTCGGTATTCTGTTTTTTGTGTTTACAAAAGGCAACGAAATATGGGCAATTTCCTCCGAACAGCTAGTTAAAGTCCCCATTCCTGAAGATGCCTCATCCTTTTTAGCACAGTTTAGTTTTCCGAACTTCAGCGTCATCACCCGTCCTGAAATTTGGATAACGGCTTTTACCATAGCCTTGGTAGCAAGCCTCGAGACCTTACTCTGTGTGGAAGCCACAGACAAACTTGATCCTGAAAAACACGTAACCCCAACCAACCGCGAACTGTTGGCACAGGGAACGGGAAATATCATTTCAGGATTAATTGGGGGCTTACCTATAACACAGGTAATTGTTCGCAGTTCAGCCAATATACAGTCTGGTGGTAAAACAAAACTTTCTGCCATTATTCACGGTTTTTTCTTATTGATCTCCGTGATTATTATCCCTAAACTACTTAACATGATCCCATTATCAGTCCTGGCAGCAGTACTCTTTATCGTGGGTTATAAATTGGCAAAACCGTCTCTTTTTAAAGAGATGTACAAATTGGGCTGGAAACAATTCGTTCCATTTACGGTGACTGTTCTTGGAATCATCTTTACAGACCTCCTTGTAGGTATCGGTATGGGATTGGGCGTTGGTATTATTGTGATCCTGATAAAGAGCTACCAGAACTCTCATTTCCTGCACATAGAGGATAAGAGTAACGGCAAACACAGAATTAAAATGACACTTGCCGAAGAAGTGACATTCTTTAACAAAGGTGCCATTTTAAAGGAGTTAGACAGTTTGCCAATAGATACGTCTTTGGAATTAGATGTAAGAAAAACAAGGTATCTGGACAATGATATCATTGAAATTCTCGACGATTTTGCATACAAGGCTAAAGAAAGAAATATAGATATTAAGTTAATTTCAGAGCTGGGTACTGTTGAAAATCCCTCAAGTTTTGTAGAGTTTTTTAATCTCAGACCTAAAACTGCCTAATTAGAAAAATATGAATCCTAATAAAAAGACATACAAATTTCTAGTGCTTACGGATTTGCATAGATCTTTAAGTACAATGTTAAAAGGCACTGTGGGCTTGGCTAAAATGATCAATGGCGAGATAGAAGTATTCCATGTTAAAAAACCTTCAGAAATTGTAGCCAGTGATAATCAATTATCCGCTATGCGCACAATTAATTCAAAGCATAAAACAGTAGATAAGAAAATTCAAAATTTGATTACCCCTATAGAAAAGGATTCCGGTATGAATATACCCTATTCGTTTGCATTCGGTAATGTAAAAAATGAAATAAGTGCATATATCAAAAAACGTCGACCCGATATTATAGTACTGGGGAAACGAAAATCCAAACCTTTTAATTTGATCGGGGATAGTATTACAGAGTTTGTCTTAAATGTCCATGACGGTGTAGTTCTAATAACTACAGATAATGATGTGCTATTGCCAAACGAAGAAATTTCTCTCGGCATGCTTAATAATTCGAAACCACTCTTAAATTTTGCCTTTGCCGAAGACTTGATTAAACATATCCAAAAACCGGTGAAATCGTTTAAGATCATCAAAAATTCTACCGCTGTAAAAGAAGTATCAAAAGCTATAGATGATGAAACAATAGAATATGTATTTGAACAAAATGATGGCACAATCAAGAACCTATCTACCTACATATCAAAAAATAACATAAGTTTATTATCCATCGATAGGGGGCAGAAAGATTCGGATAGCGCTGAAAAATTAATCCCGTTGGACATCAATAATGTCATTAGCAAGCTCAATATCCCCCTTTTGATCTCAGGTAAATAAATATATCGCAAACCACAATTAAAATAATTTATTATGAAAGCACATACAAAAGATACACAGGCAGAAATAACTCCAGATTTAGCCATAAGGTTACTAAAAGAAGGCAATAGCAGATTTGTGGAAAATAAAAAGGCAGATCGCGACCTATTGGAGCAGGTGAATTATACCGCATCTGGGCAATATCCCTTTGCCACAATATTGAGTTGCATAGATTCCAGAGTATCTGCCGAGCTGATCTTTGATCAGGGAGTCGGGGATATTTTCAGCGCAAGAGTCGCCGGAAATATTGTGAATGAAGATATGTTAGGGAGCATTGAATTTGCCTGTAAAATAGCCGGAACAAAAGTTCTCGTAATTCTAGGTCATACTGCTTGTGGTGCAGTCAAAGGGGCATGTGACGACGCTAAATTAGGGAACTTAACCACCTTGCTCCATAAAATAAAACCTGCGGTAGCTGCAGTTTCCGAACCTTCCGATAGCAGTTTGAGAAACTCAAAGAACATCGACTTTGTTAATGCAGTTGCCCTAAAAAACGTGGAATTAACTATTGAGAATACTCGAAGTCTTAGTCCGGTTCTTAAAGAAATGGAAGATAATGAAGTTATCAAAATTATAGGAGCCATGTACGACATCAATAATGGAAAGGTTACTTTTATGGATTGAAAGGAAAACTGATAATGGAAAGCCAATGGTTTCCATTGGCTTTTTTTATTGCCGAAATATTTTATCTTAATATTTTGAATACCAATCACTATGAACAACCTTTTCTCCAACCTGAAAGGTGATCTCTTCGGAGGAATTACAGCTGGTATTGTAGCCCTTCCCTTAGCACTAGCTTTTGGGGTAAGTTCCGGAATGGGTCCCAGTGCCGGACTTTACGGAGCTATATTTATTAGTTTTTTTGCGGCACTGTTCGGTGGTACCAATACTCAGATTTCTGGCCCAACAGCACCGATGACTGCGGTGAGCATGGTAGTTATCGCGGGAATCGTTGCTGCAAACGATGGAAGTTTGGAAAAAGCAATACCTGCAATCCTTATCGTATTTCTTTTAGCAGGACTTATGCAAATTGGGCTTGGACTCATAGGAATTGGCAGGTATATCCGATACATCCCTTATCCAGTGGTGTCGGGCTTTATGACCGCTATCGGTGTCATTATTTTAGTCACACAAATTTTACCTGCGATTGGTTATTATCCTAAAGAAGACGATGAATTTGTAAATGAATTTAAACCGATGGCCGAAGAGCTAATCCTGGAAAATATCCTAAAAGAAGAGGCAGGAGAAGGTATTTTAGTACTGGAAGATTTTGAGGAAACCATTAAAAGAGCCGGTACCATTAGCGATGAAGATATACTCAAAGAAGCTCAAACCCTGGCTAAATCTGATGCATCAGGCGTTATCGGTTCTATAAAGGTTTTGCCCAAGGCCATTAAAAATATCAATTGGCTAGAGCTCATTTTGGCCCTTTCAACGATCTTCATCATTTACGGTTTTAAGCGGGTGACGACTTTAATACCCAGTGCTTTGGTCGCTTTAATCGTTGTTTCTGGGGTAGCTTATGGTTTCGGATTCGACTACCGTCCTATAGAGCAGATTCCAAGTGGTTTCCCTACACCCAATCTTAGCATTTTTACCGAGTTCAAAATGAGTTCCCTAACACCCTATGTTTTTACTGCATTGACCTTAGCGCTCTTAGGAGCCATTGACTCTCTTCTGACTTCGGTAGTTGCGGATAACATGACTAAGACTAAACACAAGCCCAATAAAGAATTGGTTGGGCAAGGTATCGGAAACAGTATAGCTGCGATATTTGGAGGAATTCCGGGAGCAGGAGCCACTATTCGTACCGTAGTAAACATCAACTCCGGAGGAAAAACTAAACTCTCAGGGATGATCGCTGGGGTACTATTGCTGATTATCTTATTGGCCTTAGGGCCTGTAGCTTCCCAAATTCCGGCCGCTGTTCTTGCCGGAATTTTGGTCACGGTGGGTGTAGGTGTAATGGATTATAAGGGTTTAAAGGCCATTCCGAGCTTGCCAAAAGATTTGAATTTCGGACTTATAAAGTTCAGTTCTGAGGTTATAATTATGCTCGTCGTTCTTATACTGTCTTCAACCTGGAACCTGGTTTACGCTGTAGGGGTGGGCCTCGTGATTGCCTCCTTGATGTTTATGAAAAAAATGGGGGATCTTACTGCTGAAAGATCAGACGTAAAGGCTATGGTAAAAGAGGAGGGCTGGGAAGATGAAGCAGATTTTCCAAAAAACTTAGAAGAAGAAGTTTTTATTAAGCATGTTAAAGGACCACTGTTCTTTGGGTCTACCAGTGAATTTCAACAATTGGCGGATCAAATCCCGAGAACGGCATCAACAGTCATCATTAGAATGGACCGTATGCAATATATGGATCAATCCGGGTTATATACCTTGGAAGATATCCTTATAGATTTACGCAAATCGGACATAAGGGTTCTCTTTGTAGATGTATTGAGGCAACCCCGATACATGATGGAACGGGTAGACATCATACCGGACCTGATTTCTGAAAAATATATTTTTGATGATTTCGAGGAATGTTTGAAATGGATCAAGAAAAATGTAAGAGATAAACACAAGAAAATAGAAGCCTAGAAAGTAATGCCCTTTTTAATTGGCTATAAGAATTACCGTCATGATAGTGGAAAACTCTTAAATTTGCGAATTATAGCCGAATATGATGATCGATACGATAAAAGAACATATAGTCCAGGTCGAAGAATTTTCAGCAACTTCTGTGCAGGAGATAGAGGCATTCCGAATAAAATATTTGGGCAAGAAAGGACTTTTGAATGAATTTTTTAAAGAATTCAAGAATGTCCCAAATGATCAGAAAAAAGAATTTGGAAAGACCATCAATGAACTCAAAGAACTCGCTTCTAAAAAAGTGGATTCACTAAAAGAGTCGTTAGAAGAAAAGGGAGATGATAAGCCTGTACACGGTGATCTTAGCCGTCCGGGGGAGCCTTTAGAGTTGGGGTCAAGACATCCTATCTCCATCGTAAAAAACCAAATCATCGATATTTTTAGTCGAATAGGGTTCAACGTATCAGAAGGCCCTGAAATAGAAGACGATTGGCATAATTTTACCGCTCTTAATCTGCCCGAACACCACCCGGCCAGGGATATGCAGGACACCTTTTTTATTCAGACCGATCCTGACCTCCTGCTACGCACCCATACTTCTTCAGTTCAGGTTCGATACATGGAAAATAACAAACCCCCCATAAGGACCATATCTCCGGGGAGGGTCTATAGAAATGAAGCTATTTCAGCACGCTCTCATTGTTTTTTCCATCAGGTAGAAGGCTTGTACATAGACAAGGATGTCTCTTTCGCAGATTTAAAACAAACGCTACAGTTCTTCACAACCGAGCTTTTCGGGAAGTCGAAGATCAGACTCAGACCTTCCTATTTTCCCTTCACAGAACCGAGTGCAGAGGTTGATGTGTACTGGGGCCTGGAAACAGAAACGGATTACCGCATGACTAAAGGAACCGGCTGGCTCGAGATTATGGGCTGCGGAATGGTTGATCCCAATGTACTCGAGAATTGCGGGATTGATCCGAAAGAGTATTCAGGCTTTGCCTTTGGAATGGGAATCGACAGAATTGCCCTCTTACTCCATCAGATATCTGATATCCGACTTCTAAGTGAGAACGACCTGCGTTTTCTGGAACAATTTAAAAGTGCCTTTTAAACTTTTATCGAAGAGGAAATCCCTTTGCAGCCCACCAGGGGTGCATTTCAATGGAAAGTCGACCTGCTTTAACCATTGGATCCAGGTTAGCAAGACTATCTGCCATTTCTATGTTTGGGGTGTTGTAAATTGTAATACCCCTGATCTCTCCATCGTCTCCAAAAGGCCCTGAAATATCAGCATATCCCAACTCGTACATCCTCCCAAGATGCTCCAGGTGCAAGCTTTGCAAACTGTCTGCCTCCTTCTCATTTTGAGACCGATTGGCACCTCTTTTTAAAAAGGCTATAAAGTACTGCTGCATTAGCACCGTATCCGCAGTTTTGGGATCCACATAATCAAAAATCTCAAACCCTTTTTGTAGGAGTTCTGCTTTCTGCTGCGCAACCGATAGCTGGGGTTCTGAATTGTTTTCTGCTTCGGCTTGTGTATCCTTTTTATGTTCTTGAACACAGCCCGAAGCAATGATGAACACAGAGATCAAAAAAAACGGGATTACTTTTTTCTCCATGACTGATATGGGTTTTTACTGAGTTGAGAATTGTAATATTTGGGATTACCTGTTACTTCAATCCCCACCCAGGAGGGTTTAACAAACGTTTCATTTATTTTTTGCAGTTCAATTTCAGCAATAACCAATCCTTCATTTTCGTCGTAAAACTCATCGACTTCAACAATATGGTTTTCGCTTCTTACAAGATAGCGTATTTTCCGTATCACTCCTTTTTCGCAAATATCTAATAGTCGATTAGCCTCATCCTGCGGGATTTCACGCTCCCATTCAAAACGGGTAGCACCGTCGTTATCTGTGAGGCCTTTAACAGTGATATACCCTCGGGAACCTGTTCGCCGGACTCTCACGGTTCGTTCAGGATCGGTATTGAGAAAGCCCTGGATGATTTCTATCTGATCATAGGCTTCTTTCCGATAGGCATCAGATTTCACTAAAAATTTCCTTTCGATCTCAAGCATTAGCCAGTTGTGTTATCTTATCGGAGGTAATTCTCTCTTGCCCATGTTCATTATTGGCCAGCCAGATCATTGCCTTGGCTATATCTTTTGCCTGGACAGATCGATATTTTTTCAGGGGGCCAATAAGGATCACATTTAGTATAGCGAACAAAGTTTTTGCCAGCTTCTCCGCCTTGCGGCTTTCCTCTCTTTCTCCGGAGATTAGTGAAGGTTGCAGGATGTGGGTTTTGGGTAGTCCCAATTGCAATACAGCCTCTTCCATTTCGCCTTTAACCCTGCTGTAAAAGACTGAACTTTTGGGATTTGCACCCAGGGATGAAATTACAATAAAGGTGTCTATTTTGTTTTGTACGCAAAGTTGAGCAGCATTCAGAGGAATACCGTGATCAATCTTTCTGTACTTTTCCTTATCAGGAGTCTTTGCTTTGGTAGTTCCTATACAACAGTACACCTCATCAGCCTTAAATGTTGAGGAAAAATCTGAAAGCTTGAATAGGTCCCCCAGGTATTCCTCATACTTGGGATGTTTAATGCCCACAGTGGAACGGGAAAATGCCACAATCCTTGAATATCTCGGGTCTTGAAGGAGTTCATTGAGGAGTATTCCCCCAGTGAGGCCAGTTGCTCCCAGAACTATTGCCGTTTTTTCGGGCTGGTCCATAAATCTAAGATATAACTTAAATTTGTTTATGCCCTACGATTTCCCCATCAGGAAAATAATCCATGTTGATATGGATGCCTTTTACGCCTCTGTGGAGCAATTGGATAATCCTGAGCTCTTTGGGAAGCCATTGGCTGTAGGCGGTGGATCAAAAAGAGGTGTCGTTGCCGCTGCGAGCTATGAGGCCAGAAAATTTGGTGTTCGCAGTGCGATGAGCGGTGCCCTTGCAAAGAAATTGTGCCCTGAACTTATTTTTGTTAAACCCCGATTTGATCGGTACAAGGAAATCTCCCAACAAATCCGTTCCATTTTTTTTGATTATACAGACCTGGTTGAACCCTTATCCCTGGATGAAGCCTACCTCGATGTTACTGATAACAAGCTTGGAAATCCTTCTGCTTCACTTATCGCTAAGGAGATTCGAAGTCGGATTTTTTCAGAACTGGGATTAAAGGCTTCAGCCGGAATATCAATCAATAAATTCATCGCAAAAGTAGCCAGTGATATCAACAAACCTGACGGGCAAAAAACAGTAAATCCCGAAGAGGTCATCCCGTTTCTGGAGAAACTCGATATCCGTAAGTTTTACGGCGTTGGGAAGGTAACCGCAGATAAAATGTATCAATTCGGGATTTTCACAGGTCTCGATCTCAAAGGTAAAAGTCGAGAATTTCTCGAAGATCATTTCGGAAAGAGCGGTATGTTCTACTATCAGGTCGTTCGAGGGATCCACCATAGCGAAGTAAAGTCGCACCGTATCCCAAAATCACTGGGTGCCGAACGTACATTTGGCGAGAATCTGAGTAGTGAAATATTTATGAAAGATCGACTAGCTCATATTGCGGAAGAGCTGTCAAAAAGAATATCAAAATCTAAAATGGCAGGGAAAACGATCACCCTAAAAATCAAGTACAGTGATTTTACCTTGCAAACCCGAAGTAAGACCCTTCCCTATTATGTTTCTGACAGGGAGTTGATCTTAGAGACCGCGCTGGAACTTTTATATCAACAGCCTTTGGATAATTCTGTGCGACTGCTCGGAATTTCCCTCTCCAATTTAAAGGGAGCAGGAACAGCAGTAGTAGATGAGAAAGCCGTATCCGTTCAACTCAAATTTGAGCTTTAGAAGTTACAGGATTCTATTTCGGTTACCCTTAGGGTATTTACCATTCCTTTCGCTTTTATAGGCATAGCCGCGAGACTGATCAGCATGTCTCCGGCTTCAAGAAATCCTTTCTGACAGGCAATTTTATTTACGTCTTCAATGGTCTCATCAGTGGAAACGAATTTGTCGTAATAAAAGGCCTTAACTCCCCAGAGCAGGTTTAGCTGGGTCAGGATCCGTTTGTTTGAGGTAAAAACTAGAATATGAGCACTGGGCCTCCATGCTGATATTTGAAAAGCAGTGTATCCACTATTGGTAAGGGTTGAAATCGCCTTTGCCTTAATTTCGTTTGCCATGGTAGCAGCGTGGAAACACACGGCTTTGGTGATATAGCGCTTTGTTCTTATATGTGGTGGTTCCTGAGGTACTTTGATAAGTTCAGAGCTTTCAACGCTTTTCAGAATACTGCACATTTTTTCGATGACCTGAACGGGATAATTCCCCACAGAGGTTTCCCCTGAAAGCATCACGGCGTCCGCACCATCCATAACTGAGTTCGCAACATCGTTCACTTCTGCTCTTGTTGGAGTGAGGCTTGTGATCATAGTTTCCATCATCTGGGTGGCAATAATCACAGGAATCCTTGCTCTTTTGGCACGAAGCACAAGTGTCTTTTGAATAAGGGGCACTTCCTGGGCGGGCACTTCCACTCCTAGATCACCCCTGGCTACCATCAAACCGTCACAGTAAGAAACAATTTTATCGATGTTTTCTACAGCTTCAGGTTTTTCAATTTTGGCGATAATCGGAATCTTATGTTCTGAGTGTTCTTCGATAAGATTTTGTAAATCGATCAGATCCTGGCTAAAGCGTACAAAGCTGAGGGCTATCCAGTCTACATCCTGAGAAATCGCAAAGATAGCATCCTTGACGTCCTTTTTAGTCAGTGCCGGGAGGGAGATATTCGTATTCGGGAGATTTACGCCTTTTTTAGATTTTAATGGGCCCCCCTGTATTACTTTCGCTCTTACCTCATCTGTCCTATTCGTAGAAAGCACTTCAAACATCAATTTTCCGTCATCGAGTAAGATCTTTTCTCCGGGATTTACATCCCTGGGAAATTCGGCGTAATTCATATACACCTTTTCAGCATTCCCTTCGAAGGCCTTTCCTGTTATAAAAGTGATCTCGTCTCCGGGAGCTACAACCACTTCCCCGGCCATGACCCCAACCCTGAGTTTCGGTCCTTGCAAATCTGCCAGTATTGCCGTGTAAATTCCCAACTCCTCGTTGAGTTCACGAATAGTTTCGATTCGCTTCTTCACATCCTCGTAATCGGCATGCGAAAAATTGATGCGGAAAACGTCTACCCCTGCAGCAATCATGTTTTTCAGCGTTTCTTTGTCGCTGGTAGCAGGGCCAAGGGTAGCTACAATCTTTGTCTTCTTCTTATTCGGCATTCCTCTAAAATATTAAATTGTGCTTCGACTTCAATGTTGTAGTCTCAATAATATATGCGGCAATCACTTTTGGAATGGACTTAATCTTCAAAAGCAATTCAGAATCCAGGGCTTCAGGTTCTACTTTAAGCAGGAAGTTTACTTCTTTGTGTTCCGGTACCAACAGATGATTTGAAAAGCTCGGTTCTTCAGGAAATAGATTTCCCGCAGCACTCTGATGAGATGTGATACAGGAATTGATGAGTAAAGACCATTCCCTGTCGTACATTTCATCCTTCCACTCAAAATAAGGATAAATAATTTCAGATGAAAATACTAAATCAGATTCTGCCTTTCTCAAATGCAATCTCAGTGATTCATTCAATGCATATGCCAGGGCGTAATCTTCCAGATTAGTATAAATGCCTACCAGTGCAAACTCCTCTTCATAAGATTCTTCCAATATCTGCATGCTTGCCCATATTAAAAAGCCTAAGTTGTAAATATATAATTTATAAGCTTACTTCCCTAGTTCGCAGCCTTCAATCCGGGGGAAATACCAACGCAAACCTTTGCGTAAGATGATTAGGAGTTCTCTATTTTGTGTTGCAGAGCAAAAAACGCTCTTTTGGATGCTTTTTCCTCCGCCTTTTTCTTGGAAGTAGCCCTTGCTTTGGCTACCTGTTTCCCGTTGATACTGAATTTTACAGCAAAGTGTTTAAGTGGATCTTTTCCATCGTCTTCGTAGACATTGTATTTGAATTCCTTTTTCTGTTTCTGACACCATTCGATGAGTAAGCTCTTGTAGCTGATCACTTTCCCTTCCAGTTGTTCGATGTCTACATAGGGTTCTATGACCCGTTCCTGAATAAACTTTTCGCAATAGTTGTATCCCCTGTCGAGGTAGATAGCTCCCACAAGGGCCTCAAAAACATTTCCATGGATATTGTCGCCAAAATGCGATTTTGGAATTTTACTTTCCACGTAGTGAATAAGGTCGAGATCCTTCCCCAATTCATTGAGGTGCTTTCTGCTGACGATCTTCGATCTCATCTTGGTAAGGTAGCCCTCATCTCCTCCTGGAACCTCATTGTAAAGGTGTTTAGAGATGATTGTCCCCAACATTGCATCTCCGAGAAATTCGAGCCGCTCATAATTCATGGGATTCCCTTTTTTATCTCTTTGATTAGCAGAACGGTGGAGAAAAGCCTTTTTGTAAATCTTGAGATCTTTTGGTTTAAAACCCAGGATCCTGGTCATCCCTAAAAAAAAATCCCCATCCTTGTCAGAATGGGAATTAAAAATATTTGAGGGAAAATTCATTCGGTCTTTAGCTAATTTTTTTAAAGATTACACAAGCGTTGTGGCCACCAAATCCAAAGGTATTACTCATCGCTACAGACACATCTCTTGGCTGAGCCTTATTGAGTGTTAGATTTAATTTCGGATCGATATTCTCGTCAACGGTAGAGTGATTTATAGTGGGTGGCACCAAACTGTGCTTCATGGCCAGAATAGATGCAATAGCTTCTATGGCCCCGGCAGCACCCAACAAATGCC
This sequence comes from Flavobacteriaceae bacterium, assembly GCA_013042315.1. GTDB lineage: Bacteria > Bacteroidota > Bacteroidia > Flavobacteriales > Flavobacteriaceae > Muriicola. The sequence goes on from JABDQM010000243.1 coordinate 27,375, forward strand.
CTGTCATTGATTTAGTAGAATTAATATTGATATCAGGAGCGTGCTCCCCGAATACTTGAGAAATAGCTTTTAATTCGGCTACATCACCCAGGGGTGTTGAAGTACCATGGGTATTGATAGCATCCACATCTTCCGGTTTCATTCCCGCATCGCGAAGGCAGTTTTCCATCACTTTAACTACGCCTATTCCTTCCGGATGAGGAGCTGTCATATGATAGGCATCACTAGACATTCCTCCGCCTGCAACTTCTGCGTAGATCTTTGCGCCTCTTGCTTTAGCGTGTTCGTATTCCTCCAGAATAAGAGCGCCGGCACCTTCACCTAATACAAAGCCATCTCTTGTGGCATCAAAAGGTCTCGAAGCTGTTTCGGGGCTATCATTTCTTGTTGAAAGGGCATGCATAGCATTAAATCCGCCCATCCCGGCCATGGTTACAGCGGCTTCACTTCCTCCGGTTACAACTACATCGCAATATCCAAGCCTGATATAGTTTAAAGCGTCAATCATAGCGTTGGCGGAGGAGGCACAGGCCGATACTGTAGTGTAATTAGGCCCCATAAAGCCGTGCTTTATTGAAATATTTCCGGGAGCTATATCAGCGATCATCTTTGGGATAAAGAAGGGATTAAACCTGGGTGTTCCATCACCCTTGGCAAAGTCCATCACCTCGTTCTGAAAAGTTTCAAGACCTCCTATACCAGCTCCCCATATTACTCCTACCCTGAATTTATCGACCACATTAAGGTCGAGTCCCGAGTCTAAAATGGCCTCATCAGATGAGACAAGGGCATATTGAGCAAAACGATCTAATTTCCTGGCTTCTTTCCGATCGAAGTAATTCAGAGCGTCGAAATTCTTGATCTCACAGGCGAACTTCGTCTTGAATTTTTCGGCATCGTAATACGTGATAGGGGCAGAGCCACTTTTCCCCGTTTTAAGTCCTTCCCAATATTGATCTAAAGTATTCCCAATAGGTGTCAAAGCACCTAATCCGGTAACAACTACTCTTTTTAACTCCATGGAACCAATTTTTGTTTCAGATGTACGTATACCGTGTGAAATTTAAAAAAAATATCCATGCAGCGTGGTGACCACATGGATAATTTACATCATGTTCCTGATATCATTACTTATTTGGCCTCTTCAATATAGCTGATAGCCTGGCCGACGGTTGCAATATTTTCTGCCTGA
>JABDQM010000248.1 GCA_013042315.1 Flavobacteriaceae bacterium
AAACCCATCTGGAAAGGATATTATGCGATGCAGACCTCGATTATTTGGGACGCGACGACTATGGTAAGATCAGCAATTTACTACTCATGGAATTAAAGCGCTTTGGAGTTGCCCTTACAAAAGAAGGGTGGAGGCAAAAGCAGATCTCATTTCTGCAAAAACACAACTACCACACCCCCTATGCTCAAAAATACAGGGAGCCGGTAAAACAGGATCACCTTAAGACAATCAAAGAGGAAACCTCTTCTTAGATATTAAGAGTTCAAGACTTTTTTTTCACTTTCCCAAGCGGCACCAGGTATTTAATGTCCATATAAAACGTGCCGTATGGCAATAGGGAAGCCAGGAAAAAGCTAAAATACCGCCTTAGTCCCCAGCCCTGTTGTCTGCAGAATATAAAAGCCAGAATGATAAAGAAGATAAATAAAACCCCGTGAACATAGCCAATGTAGATGTTGGGCTCACGAATGTTTGCCCAGTATTTAAGAGGCATGCTAAAGCCGAATAACAAAAGGTAGGAGATACCCTCAAGGATGGCCAAAAAACGCATTAAAAGAAGCATATGACCTGTATTACAAGTGAATTACTTCCCCATAAGCATCAGCGACGGCCTCCATCACAGCCTCACTCATGGTAGGGTGGGGGTGAACCGCTTTCAGGATCTCATGCCCGGTGGTCTCGAGTTTACGTCCGAGAACCGCCTCAGCGATCATATCGGTTACTCCGGCGCCAATCATATGGCAACCCAGCCACTCTCCGTACTTCGCATCAAATATGACCTTTACAAAGCCGTCTGAAGTTCCTGAAGCTTGTGCTTTACCACTAGCCGAAAACGGAAATTTACCCACTTTAATATCGAGTCCTTTTTCTCGTGCCTGTTTTTCTGTAAGTCCAACTGAAGCCACTTCCGGCATACAATACGTACATCCGGGTATATTCCCGTAATCCAATGGCTCCACATGCATTCCGGCGATTTTTTCTACACAGAGGATTCCCTCCGCCGAAGCGACATGGGCCAGGGCTGGTCCTGCAGTTACATCCCCTATGGCGTAGTAGCCGGGAATATTGGTTTGGTAGTAGTCATTCACCAGAATCTTGTCTCTGTCTGTTGCGACACCTACTTCTTCCAGGCCGATATTTTCGATATTAGTCTTGATTCCCACTGCAGACAATACAACGTCTGCTTCTAAGATTTCCTCCCCCTTTGGAGTTTTGACAGTAACTTTTACGCCGTCTCCTGAAGTATCTGCCTTAGTCACTTCGGAGGAGGTCATGATTTTTATGCCCGACTTCTTAAAGTTCCGCTCCAATTGTTTGGAGATCTCTTCATCTTCTACAGGAACGATATTGGGTAAAAATTCCACTACGGTAACTTCTGTACCCATGGCGTTGTAGAAATACGCGAACTCTATCCCTATGGCTCCACTTCCCACAACAACCAGCTTTTTTGGTTGCTTTTCCAGGGTCATTGCCTTTCTGTACCCGATAATTTTTTTCCCGTCCTGGGGCAAACTAGGCAGTTCCCGGCTTCTGGCACCGGTTGCGATGATAATATGTGAGGCGCTGTATTCAGTTTCTTTGCCGTCTTCTCCTTTGACGACGACTTTTTTCCCCTGCTTTATTTTACCAAATCCGTTGATGACCTCGATCTTATTCTTTTTCATCAGGAATTGGACTCCCTTGCTCATTCCCGATGCAACATTCCGACTTCGTTTTACGACGGCATCAAAGTCTTTGTCCGCTCCCTCTACCTTCAGGCCATAGTCATCTGCGTGCTTGAGGTATTCAAAAACCTGGGCCGACTTTAAGAGTGCTTTGGTAGGGATACAACCCCAGTTGAGGCAAACGCCGCCAAGGCTCTCTTTTTCAATAATTGCGGTTTTCATTCCCAACTGTGACGCTCGGATCGCGGTAACATATCCACCGGGCCCGCTGCCTAAAACAATAACATCGAAATTACTCATCTATTTTTCTTTAAGGATCTATATAAGTGCGAGGGCAAAGTTACAAAACCAAACGGAAACCATTGAACGAACGACGTCGCTTTCCCCGAAAGAAACAACAAGGTAATCAGTTGTCCATAAATAAAGAACTTAAGGACTTCAATAAGAGATAGATGGGATTATTTTGCCGGTACAAATTCTAAAGCTGCACCATTGATGCAGTGGCGTTTCCCGGTGGTAGCACTTGGTCCGTCATCAAAAACATGTCCGAGATGCCCTCCACAAACAGCACAGTGCTCCTCAGTGCGGGGGTAACCGATCTTATAGTCGGTATCATAGGCCACATTGCCTTCAATGGCGCGGTCAAAGCTGGGCCATCCGGTTCCGGAATCGAATTTGTGCTCACTACTGAATACCGGTGTCTGACAACCTGCACACACATACGTGCCTGCTTCTTTGTTCCTCAACCATTCACTGCTTCCCGGATTTTCTGTTCCGGCCTTACGCAGGATATAAAACTGCATATCGGTGAGCTCTGCCCGCCATTCGGCCTCTGTTTTAGAAACCTCGTATGTTGTTGATTCTTGTTCTTCGGCTGCGGCCGTTTGTTCGTTCTTGTCTTTTTCCTGAGACACTCCTTTACACCCTATGGCCAGCAGGCAAATACCTATCAATACTATCTTTTTCATAACAAGCTTTTCTTTAATGTCGATATTTTTTCCTTTTCCTTTCAAAAATAGGCATAAAAAAACCCCCGAAGAATTCTCCGGGGGATCTTAAGATATCTTTAGTATTAATCTAAAGTTATACGAGTAATGTCTTTCTCTTCCACTTGCAACAAATTCATAATCGCATCGATATTGGAAGGGTCCATTCTGGACGTTTGTCCGAATTCAGCCGGCACAATAGCGATTCTGAATACCTGATTGTCCGTATCTCCGGGCATAAGGGTACTGAGGTCAAAATCAGACTCCAGGAAAATACTGACATCAAAAAAAGTATGGTCGTAATTGTATTGCAACAATCCCTGGTTTAAGATCCTGGTCTGAGGAAGGAGTCGCCAGATGTCAACTGGTTCTGCGTCGTCGGTCTGGTCCCAGAGGATGTAAACAAATACCAGATCAGATTCAAATACTTCCACCGTAGTTGGGAATTCATAAAACAGGGAATATTCATTAGCTGCATCAAAAGTGCCTTCAATTTCCAGGACAGTGCCCAGGATATTAATACCGTCTTGTCCGTCTAATCCATCCAGGCCATCAAATCCCGGAGGGCCCGGGGGTCCTGCAGGGCCTTCGCATGAGATCATAAGGGCGACAACTAGGGTGCTGAAAATAAGTCCGATTTTTTTCATAATTCAATTCATTTTAAGATTCCGATATTAAACAATTCGGAATGGGTTTGTCTTGATTTTCTAAAAATTATTGTTTGATAGCAAATTAGGTTTCAAAAAGCGTTCCAAAAATTTAAAAATGGTCAAAATTTGATCGAAAATCCCCTGTAAATTTATAGGTTTAAGGAGATTCTTTTCGGTATAATTTTCTATTTTTAGCCAAAACCAAAGAATCAGTTATGCCAATGAAACAAGAGCGAGTGGTGATCGAAAATGTAAACCCTCAACTCCAGTGTGGTGCCTACTACATCAAAAGGGTTGTTGGGGAAACAGTCATAGTTCACGCCGATGTTCTCGGAGATGGTCATGATGTGATCCAGGCTGAGGTGGCTTACAAACACGAAAGTGAAAAGTCATTTACCCGATTGCGGATGGAGCATTTAGGCAATGATGTCCACCGTGCAAACTTTGCGGTAGAAAAACAGGGATATTACGAATACAAGGTAGAAGGATGGGTTGATAATCCATTGAACTGGCAACACGGAATTGAAGCTAAACTGAAGGATGGGCAAGTTGTGACCAGCGAATTGCTGGATGGCGTTCAGTATTTAAAGGCGTTACAGAAAAAAGTAAAAGGCAAAGAAAAAGATTATATCTCAGATCTCATTGCAGCTTTTCAGGATATGGAGAAATACGATGCGGCTGCCAAGGAAGCCATTTCAAAAAAGCT
>JABDQM010000006.1 GCA_013042315.1 Flavobacteriaceae bacterium
CTTTTTTTCTTTGAAACTTGCGTTGATCGCATCCTGCCCGAGAAATTCCAGTAAGCGATTATTAGCGTCGTTGTCGCTAACAGCGAAGATCTTGGTGATTTCCTCGGCAAAAGTCGTTTCCAGAGAATCCCCTTCGACATAAAATCGGGTATTTATGCTTAAATCTTTATTTCGGTTGATTTTTTCCAGAGCCAAAAGGGAAATTGGAAATTTTACGGTACTGGCAGGATAGAAGTATAGAGTTGAATCGACATTATAATCGTAATCCTCGAAATATACGCTGTCTTTTTCTCTGCTAATTCGCGTAAAGCGAATCTGGACTTCAAAGGGAGATGGGTCATCCATAACCTTTCGGATGCGTACGTCCTCAGAATTCAGAGCCCTATTTAATGGGTCAGTGATAGATGTAGTATTAGAACACCCCAAGAGTCCCACAACAATAATAAAATAAGACAACAGGGATCTCAAGGCTTTATGATTGGTGGTTTTCATCAGTTCAGATACATTTCAGTATTGGTCTCGCTCTAGTTCTCAATATAAACTTCTCCGCGGTGGGGAAGAAGGGCATCGCGAATCTGAATCATCATATTTTCCTCAACAACCATGTAAGCGACAGCATGCATATCGGTGAGTTGCTCGTGTCCGCTGATTTGAATGTTTAATTTTTCTTTTTTGATAAAGTCATTGAGATGCAGGGCATGATGCTTGGCTGTCTCCCCGGAGTCCGGACCGCGAAAATCCCACAGTAATTTTATTTTCCTACTCAAGTCGGTCTTATTTATGATGAAGTGGAGCTTTCTTCCGCAAATGCTTTAAAGTCCTTCAGATATTTTAAAGACTGTTTTTTAAAGGTACCTGGCATCAGAAAACCCATAGCTTTCATAAAAAAACCATTGAATTGGAATTCGGTTTCTGAAATCCATTTCGTCTTATTTTCATCAACCGCTTTAAAATAATTTTTCTGAACATTGTGCACTCCCTTCGCGTCGTAGGTAGCGTGAAATTCATGGGGAAGGTTGCGTTTTAAAATCGTTTCGATCAAGACGATCTCCCTCTTACCCATTTTGTAAACAAGTTCCATTTGAGCTCCTTCTTTGCCGGGGATTCCGCTCAGGGATTTAAAAGAAATCAGGTCTTTTTGCCAGAATTTCATATTTTCCGGGTTGTCAAATTTTCGAATAAAGACGGCCAACGGAACGTCTATTTCAATTTCAGTAATGTATTTCATGCACTTGTAAACTTAATCTCTAAGGTACTAAATTATGAGAAGTGGGAAATAAAAATCTGTTAATGCGTGGTCTTATCCTTGTTCAGGAAATACGAATGCTTAATTTTGCGGAATGCATTTGCCCCTGAGAAATTATGTTCGCAGAGTTCTGATACTGGGAATCCCTGTTCTTTTTTTATTCCTGGGCTCATGTGAGGGACTTTTCAAATCGGAACCGGAAAACACCCCCTTGGCCAGAGTTGGCAATGAGTATCTCTACCGGGAGGATATAGAATCCTTGTTAAATGCGCAGTTAAACGAACAAGACAGCGCGTCGCTGGTTACAAACTATATCAATAATTGGGCTGTAAAACAACTACTCTTTTCCAAAGCTCAGATCAACCTTACAGAAGAACAAATAGCTTCCTTTGAGCGCCTGGTAGCAAATTATCGCGTAGATCTGTTCACCAGAGCGTATAAAGAAGCCCTTGTCCTCAGGGGCGAAGACACTACCGTTACAGAATCTCAACTCAGGCAGTTTTATGAGAATGAAAAGCAGAATTTTATTCTGAAAGAGAAGATCTTACAACTTCGATTTGTGCAATTACCAAAACAGTTTTTAAACAAGGATGAGGTGATCAAAAGGCTTAATCAATTTGAGGAGGAAGATCAGGTGTTTTTAGATTCCATAGGAGTTCAATTTACCAAGCTCAATTTTAACGATTCCCTCTGGATCCCGCTTACCAGAATTATTCAGGAAATACCTCCGCTGACCTATGAAAATGAAGCGCGATACCTAAAAAAATCACAATTTTTTGAAATGGAGGACTCTCTGGGGGTATATTTGGGGAAGATAAGCGATATTAGGGATATCAATGAAATTGCTCCCCTGAGCTATATCAAACCGACACTCCGACAAGTATTACTCAATAGGAGAAAGCTCGATTTCTTAAATCGACTCGAAACAGAGCTCCTCGATGAGGCTGTAAAACAAAAAGAATTTGAAATCTATGAAAAAGAGAATAAATAACTTCTTGCTGCTTGCTTTGGCGGCCTGTGCTTTTACAGGTCTGGCCCAGGAAGAGGCGCCCAGTGATGTCACAGTAGATCCCGGACAAGAACTTTCTGAAACTTCTACTTCTGCAAAAGATACTACCAATTCATTTAAAAAAATAAAGCTCGATGGAATATCGGCTGTCGTTGGAGATTATGTAATTCTGGACTCCGACATTGAGAAAACACTGATTGATCTCAGGAGTCAGGGCGCTTCAACTGAAGACATCACCCATTGTAGTCTTTTGGGGAAACTTATGGAAGACCGACT
>JABDQM010000262.1 GCA_013042315.1 Flavobacteriaceae bacterium
AAGGAATCATCAGAAGAACGGGCCATAAGGGGTGTAAACCACGCCATAAAATCACTCGAAGCCGGAATCACTACGATGCGCGATCTGGGATCTGAAGGTGCCGGCTATGCCGATGTTGCCCTGAAAAGATCCATAGAAGCCGGGATTATCCCGGGACCCCGCTTACTGGTTGCCGGGCCGGCCATAGTAGCCACCGGAGCCTATGGGCCAAAGGGCTTCCATGACAAGGTAGAAGTGCCTTTGGGAGCTGAAGAAGCCAGCGGACTGGGTGGAGTGATCAAAGCTGTTCGCAGACAATTGGGGAAAGGTGCCGATTTTATCAAGGTATATGCTGATTATCGCTGGACCCCGGGAGCACCTTCGAAACACACTTTTCTTCAGGCCGAATTGCAGAACATGGTTGATGCTGCAACAAGTGCCGGCCGTTATGTTGTTGCCCATGCCAGTACCCCGGAAGGGATGCGCAGGGCAACCTTGGCAGGTGTCGAGACCATTGAACACGGAGATGGAGGAACTCCGGAGGTATTTGACTTGATGAAATCGAGAAATGTAGCCCTTTGTCCTACCCTGGCAGCCGGCCATGCTATTGAACAATACCGGGGCTGGGATCCCAATAGTGAACCCGATACGGAACGCATCCGAAAAAAGAAGGCTAGCTTTAAAATGGCGATGGATAGCGGAGTAACCATCGTCTTTGGTGGCGATGTTGGTGTGTACCCTCACGGAGAAAATTACCGGGAAATGGAACTTATGGTCGATTACGGAATGAAGCCAATAGACGTACTTAGTTCAGCTACCAAAGTGAATGCTAAAGTTTTTCATCTCAGTCGCCTGGGACAGCTAAAAGAAGGTTTCCTGGCCGATCTAATCGCTGTAGAAGGTGATCCCACTCAAGACATCAAGGCTATGAGAAAAGTACACTTCGTTATGAAAAACGGTATTGTCTACAAAAACGAGTAATTTTCTTTCTTTCAAAAAAGGTTTTAATTGCTCCTGTTAACCGCGCTTGCCTTTGTTGGCATTAACAACTCTTTAAGAAATACTCGGGCCGATTTTGGTATATTTAGCAGACCTTTAAGAAACTTTTGAATAATGAAAAAAACACTACTCTCCCTGATGCTCTTGGCATCATTTTCACTGCTAGCACAAGAATTTAAAATGGACCTGGTTCAGGACCTTAAACCCCGTAATATTGGCCCCGGAGGCATGAGCGGGAGGGTGACCGCGATAGACGTGGTACAAAGTGATCCCGACCTGATGTATGTGGGTACGGCTTCAGGCGGACTCTGGAAATCTAATTCCGGAGGAATCAAATGGGAACCCGTCTTTGATAATGAAGTAACGGCCTCCATAGGAGCCGTTGCCATTCAGCAAAGCAATCCATCTGTAATCTGGGTAGGAACAGGTGAAGGAAATCCGAGAAACAGCCTGAATGGCGGATATGGAGTTTATAAATCATTGGATGGAGGCAAAAGCTGGAAGTCGGTCGGACTCGAAAAAACAAGACACGTTCATCGAATTGTAATCGATCCAACAGATCCCAACACTGTTTATGTAGGTGCCATTGGTTCTCCCTGGGGGGAACATCCGGAACGCGGCGTATTTAAGACCACAGATGGTGGTAAAACATGGAACAAAATTCTATTTGTAAACAATCGAACCGGAGTTGCCGATATGGTTATGGATCCCACTAATCCCAACAAGCTCTTTGTGGCGATGTGGGAGCACAAAAGAGATCCCTGGTTTTTTAAATCGGGAGGTCCGGGCAGCGGCCTGTATATGACCCATGACGGAGGAATAAACTGGAAAAGAATTTCAGAAGATGATGGCCTTCCTGCCGGGGAGTTAGGAAGAATAGGTGTTGCCGTAGCACGGAGTAAACCCAATGTAGTCTACGCTCTGGTGGAGGCCAAGAAAAATGCCCTCTACAAATCTGAAGATGGCGGCTTTAAATGGAAGAAGATCAATGATAAAAGTGATATCGGAAACAGACCTTTTTACTACTCTGAGATCTATGTAGATCCTCAGAATGAAAATAGGGTGTATTC
>JABDQM010000264.1 GCA_013042315.1 Flavobacteriaceae bacterium
TAAAGCATCCTATGTATGGTAAGTTCGTATTGCGGACAAAGAAATATGTTGCACACGATGAAACCAACGATTGCAAAATTGGTGATACTGTAAAGATCATGGAAACCAGACCTTTGAGTAAGACCAAATGCTGGAGATTGGTAGAAATCCTTGAAAGAGCTAAATAATTATGTTACAGCAAGAATCTAGACTTAAAGTGGCAGATAATACCGGGGCAAAAGAGGTATTGACCATTCGTGTACTTGGAGGAACCAAAAGGAGATACGCTTCTGTTGGAGACAAAATAGTAGTTTCTGTAAAAGAAGCTACACCTAACGGCACAATAAAAAAAGGAGCTGTGTCTACAGCGGTAGTGGTACGTACCAAGAAAGAGGTGCGCAGACCAGATGGATCATACATCCGCTTTGACGACAATGCCTGTGTACTCCTCAATCCTACAGGGGAAATGAGAGGAACCAGGGTTTTTGGACCTGTAGCCAGAGAGCTCAGGGACAAGCAGTTTATGAAAATTGTTTCATTAGCTCCCGAGGTGCTATAAACTGACAAGACGATGAAATTAAAAATTAAAACAGGAGATACAGTACGCGTTGTTGCAGGAGACCACAAAGGTTCCGAAGGCAAGGTGGTTACTGTGAACCGACAGAAGAACAAGGCGATTGTCGAGGGCATTAATATGGTGTCTAAACACGAGAAACCAAGCGCCAAGAACCCTCAGGGGGGAATAGTAAAAAAAGAAGCACCAATCCATATTTCGAACCTTTCCCTTATCGACGGCAAGTCTGGAGATACCACAAGGGTAGGATATGAAACCAGAGATGGAAAGAAGGTGCGGATTTCAAAGAAATCTAACGAGGTAATATAGTTATGACTTACGTTCCAAGATTAAAGAAAGAATACAAAGAGCGCGTGATTAAAGCGTTGCAGGACGAGTTTGGGTACAAGAACCTTATGGAAGTGCCTAAGTTGAAGAAGATCGTTGTTAGCAGGGGTGTAGGTGCCGCTGTGGCCGACAAGAAGCTTATCGACCATGCGGTTGAGGAACTCACCAATATTACCGGACAAAGGGCGGTTTCCACTATCTCTAAAAAGGATGTGGCGTCTTTTAAACTGAGAAAAGGAATGCCCATTGGGGCGAAAGTTACCTTAAGAGGAGAGAGAATGTATGAATTTCTCGATCGACTGGTGACAACAGCTTTACCCAGGGTAAGAGATTTCCAGGGAATCAGGGCTACCGGATTTGACGGTAGAGGTAATTACAACCTCGGAGTTACCGAACAGATCATTTTCCCTGAAATCAATATTGATAAGATCAACCGGATCAACGGAATGGATATCACATTTGTGACCAGCGCTGAAACCGATAAAGAAGCACAATCCCTCTTGGCAGAATTGGGATTACCTTTTAAAAAGAATTAGTATGGCTAAAGAATCAATGAAAGCCCGTGAACGCAAAAGGGCAAAAACAGTAGCAAAATACGCTGAGAAAAGAAAAGCCTTGAAAGAGGCAGGCGATTACGAGGCATTACAGAAATTGCCGAGAGACGCTTCTCCAGTGCGTATGCACAATCGTTGTAAGCTCACAGGAAGACCAAAGGGATACATGAGAACTTTTGGCTTATCTAGGGTAATGTTCAGGGAAATGGCCAACAAAGGGTTGATTCCGGGAGTTAAAAAAGCAAGTTGGTAATCCAAATAAAAGGCAAGAAGATGTTAACAGATCCTATATCAGATTATTTGACAAGAGTTAGAAACGCCAGTAGGGCGGGTCACAGGGTTGTTGAGGTACCAGCTTCCAATCTCAAAAAAGAAATCACCAAAATTTTGTTCGATCAGGGGTATATCCTGAGCTACAAATTTGAGGAGGATAAAGTTCAGGGCACAATTAAAATTGCTTTGAAATACGATAAGCAGACCAAAGAGCCTGTGATCAAGAAAATTCAGCGTATCAGTAAGCCGGGTTTGCGTAAATACGCTGCATCGGATGATATGCCGAGGGTTTTAAATGGCTTGGGCGTTGCAATAGTCTCCACTTCTCACGGGGTGATGACCAGCAAGCGAGCCAAAAAAGAAAATGTTGGCGGCGAGGTGCTCTGCTACGTTTATTAAACCGATTAAAAGTAAAAGAAATGTCTAGAATAGGTAACAATCCGATAGCGATCCCAGAAGGAACTTCCGTAGAGATCAATGATCATCTCATTACCGTAAAAGGGAAGTTGGGTGAACTTACTCAGGAATTCTCCGCAGTTGAGATCAAGGTAGAAGACGCACAAGTGTGGATTACCAGGCCTTCTGATTCAAAAGAACACAAGGCAAAACACGGTCTTTACAGATCTTTGGTTTACAACATGATAGAAGGAGTCTCTAAGGGTTGGACAAAGGAATTAGAATTGGTAGGCGTAGGATACAGGGCCAGCAATCAGGGTCAGAAACTGGATCTTGCCCTTGGGTTTTCACACAATATCGTTTTTGACCTCGCACCAGAAGTGAAGGTAGAAACCACCTCAGAGAAAGGTAAAAACCCTACCATTAAATTAACATCGCACGACAAGCAATTGATCGGGCAAATTGCAGCCAAAATACGTTCCTTCCGCAAACCTGAACCTTACAAAGGAAAAGGGATCAAATTTGTCGGAGAACAATTGAGAAGAAAAGCAGGTAAATCAGCATAAGAGTAAGATTATGGGATTATCAAAAACAGAAAGACGAGAGCGCATCCGAAAAAGGATTAGAAAGATTTCTTTTGGAACCTCAGAAAGACCTAGACTGTCTGTATACAGAAGTAACAGTGAGATCTACGCACAGGTTATCGATGACAACGAAGGTAAAACCTTGGTTTCAGCTTCGTCAAGAGACAAGGAATTGAGTAAAAGCAAAGGAACTAAAATGGAAATCGCTGCCCTCGTAGGGAAGGCATTAGCCGAGAAAGCGAAAAAAGCCGGAATTGAGACTGTAGCTTTTGACCGTGGAGGAAATCTTTACCACGGACGAGTAAAATCATTGGCCGAAGGAGCCAGAGAAGGTGGATTAAAATTTTAATAGATACTATGTACGGCAAATACAAGAATGTAGAAACAGTTAAACCCGGAGGACTCGAACTTAAAGATCGTCTGGTAGGCGTTCAGAGGGTAACCAAGGTAACTAAAGGAGGTAGAGCATTTGGTTTCTCTGCCATCGTGGTTGTCGGTGATGAAAACGGTGTAGTTGGTCATGGTTTGGGTAAATCCAAGGATGTCGCTACTGCGATCGCCAAGGCTATCGAAGATGCCAAAAAGAATCTGATTCGTATTCCTTTAAACAAAGGCACAGTGCCTCACGAACAAAAAGGGAAATACGGAGGAGCCAGAGTATACATTCAACCTGCTTCACACGGTACAGGAGTAATAGCCGGTGGCGCCGTAAGAGCGGTATTGGAATCTGTAGGGGTACAGGACGTATTGTCTAAATCTCAGGGATCTTCCAACCCTCACAATGTGGTAAAAGCCACTTTTGATGCCTTATTGCAATTAAGAGATGCCAAAACGGTAGCTATGCAGCGAGGAATTGCCATGGAAAAAGTATTTAAAGGTTAAGGAACGATGGGAAAGATAAAAGTAACTCAGGTAAAAAGCGGTATCAAAAGACCTCAGAATCAAAAGAGGACCCTTGAGGCGCTTGGGCTGCGTAAAATTGGACAAGAGGTTGTTCACGACGATACGCCTAACATCATTGGGATGATCAATAAAGTTAAACATTTGGTTTCTACAGAAGAAGCTTAAGAAATAAGTGTTGAGATGAATTTAAGCAATTTAAAACCAGCAAAAGGTTCTGTCCACAAGGATGGTAAGACTATAGGGAGAGGCCAGGGATCCGGGAAAGGCGGTACAGCCACCAGGGGTCACAAAGGGGCTAAGTCTCGTTCTGGTTATTCCAAGAAAATCGGTTTTGAGGGTGGACAAATGCCATTGCAGCGCAGGGTGCCCAAATTTGGATTTACCAACATCAACCGGGTAGAGTATCGGGGTATTAATCTCAATACACTCCAGGATTTAGTTGATAACGGTACTGTGAAAAAGGAAGTTACCCTGGAAAACCTCATCGAAAACAATCTAGCCGGGAAGAATGATTTGGTAAAAATTCTCGGGGGAGGTGAATTAAAGGCTCCGTTGAAAATTACTGTACACAAGTTTACCGCCAGTGCCAAGAAAGCGATTGAAGCTGCTGGAGGAGAAGCTATAACATTATAAGAGAGCAGGCTCTATGAAGAAATTTTTTGAGATCATATCTAATATCTGGAAGATAGAAGAGCTGAGGAACAGGATACTGATGACCCTCGGCCTTTTGCTTGTCTACCGTTTTGGTGCACAGGTGGTACTTCCCGGTATTGATACCTCACAACTGGCAGCCTTATCTTCAAATACAGAACAAGGTATTCTGGGGATTCTGAATGCATTTACAGGAGGAGCATTTGCAAATGCCTCTGTCTTTGCCCTTGGAATCATGCCCTATATTTCAGCATCCATCGTGGTGCAGTTGATGGGGATAGCAGTGCCATATCTTCAGAAACTCGACAAAGAAGGGGAAAGTGGACGGAAGACAAAAAATCAGATCACTAGATGGTTAACTATCGGTATCTGTGTTGTTCAGGCTCCGGCGTATTTGTACAGCCTTGGAGCACTTGGAGTCCCGGATAGTGCCTTCCTACTCGGAAAAGGTCTCAGCTTTATTGTTCCCTCGGTGATTATCTTGGTGACAGGCTGTGTTTTCGCCATGTGGTTAGGAGAAAAGATTACGGATAAAGGGATTGGAAACGGAATTTCACTCCTGATCATGATCGGAATTATTGCGACAATGCCGCAGGCATTTGTGCAGGAAGCAATTACCAGATGGGATGGCAACGGTGGACCAATGTTAATTCTGGTTGAAGTGATCTTGTGGTTCGTAGTTATTTTGGCAAGTGTATTGCTGGTAATGGCAACACGCAGAATCCCTGTGCAATACGCCAGAAGATCGGCCTCGGGGGGATACGAAAAGAATATCATGGGCAGCAGGCAATATATCCCACTGAAGTTAAACGCTTCCGGGGTAATGCCAATCATCTTTGCTCAGGCAATTATGTTTGCGCCGGGATTACTCGGCCGGACTTTCAACGATACGGCTATTGGGCAGTGGATGGAAGTTCAGTTTCAGGATATTTTCGGTTTGGCTTACAACATATTGTTTGCCTTACTGATCATCATATTTACCTATTTCTACACTGCGATAACGGTCCCTACCAATAAAATGGCAGACGACCTCAAAAGAAGCGGTGGTTTTATTCCCGGTATCAGACCTGGAAAGGAAACAGGTAGTTTTTTGGATAAAATAATGTCATTGATCACGCTACCCGGTTCAATATTTCTAGCCTTTTTGGCGGTATTGCCGGCTATAGTAGTAAAGTTGATGGACATACAGGCAGGATGGGCACTGTTTTACGGTGGAACTTCTTTGCTAATTATGGTAGGAGTTGCCATCGATACGGTGCAACAAGTGAATGCCTACCTTTTGAACCGTCACTACGACGGATTAATGAAAACAGGAAAGAACAGAAAAGTAGCATAAGATATGGCCAAACAAGCAGCAATAGAGCAGGATGGAAGTATCATAGAGGCCTTGTCCAACGCCATGTTCAGAGTTGAACTGGAAAACGGACACGTGGTGACTGCTCATATCTCGGGAAAAATGCGCATGCATTACATTAAATTATTACCCGGGGATAAGGTGAAACTTGAGATGAGTCCTTACGATTTAAGTAAGGCCAGAATTACATATAGATATTAAGAAACTCGAGATATGAAAGTAAGAGCATCGATAAAGAAAAGAAGTGCCGACTGCAAAATTGTTCGCAGAAAAGGCAGGTTGTACGTAATTAATAAGAAGAATCCCAGATTCAAACAAAGACAAGGGTAATTATGGCAAGAATTGCAGGGGTAGATATCCCAAAACAAAAAAGAGGTGTTATAGCCCTTACCTATATTTTCGGAATTGGTAGGAGCAGAGCTCAGGAAATTCTGGAAAAAGCAAAGGTAAGTGCCGATGCCAAAGTGTCTGATTGGAATGACGACGAGATCGGAAGAATCCGTGACGTGGTTTCTTCTTATAAGATCGAAGGAGAATTGAGATCCGAGAACCAGCTTAATATCAAAAGGCTGATGGACATCGGTTGTTACCGAGGAATAAGGCACAGATCCGGACTTCCGTTACGAGGGCAGCGAACCAAAAACAATTCCAGAACAAGGAAAGGAAAAAGAAAAACAGTGGCCAACAAGAAAAAGGCTACTAAGTAATAAGGCGTAAGATGGCAAAGACAGGTACAAAAACAACCAAAAAGCGTAAGGTTATTGTTGAATCAACAGGTGAGGCTCATATCACCGCTTCCTTCAACAATATCATCATTTCCCTTACCAATAAGAAAGGGGACGTGATTTCATGGGCGTCGGCAGGAAAAATGGGATTCAGAGGTTCTAAAAAGAACACTCCCTACGCCGCACAGGTTGCAGCAGAAGAATGCGCAAAGACAGCTCACGAAGCCGGGTTAAGAAAAGTAAAGGTATACGTAAAAGGACCGGGAAATGGCCGTGAGTCTGCCATCCGTTCCCTGCACAATGCCGGAATAGAGGTTACAGAGATCATCGACGTAACACCTATGCCTCACAATGGCTGCAGACCGCCTAAAAGAAGAAGAGTTTAATCATTATATCCTAAATTAATTTCTCACAAAAGTGTAGTTACGATTATCGAAGGATAAGCCTTAATTCATAATCACACTTTTAATTTTAAAGAAGATGGCAAGATACACAGGACCAAAATCTAAGATCGCCCGGAAATTCGGAGAAGCGATTTTTGGCGACGACAAGTCGTTTGAAAAGAAAAATTACCCTCCGGGACAACACGGAAACAACAGACGCCGGGGAAAGAAATCGGAATACGCTATCCAGTTGATGGAGAAGCAAAAGGCCAAGTATACCTACGGTATTCTGGAAAGACAATTCCGTAACCTCTTTGCAAGGGCTAACCGTAGCAAAGGTGTAACCGGAGAAGTTTTACTTCAATTATGTGAAGCCAGGCTAGACAACGTAGTCTACAGAATGGGTATTTCAACTTCCAGGAGAGGCGCAAGGCAATTGGTTTCTCACCGACACATTACCGTAAACGGAAATGTTGTGAATATTCCTTCTTACTCCCTTAAACCGGGTGACGTTGTTGGCGTAAGAGAAAAATCAAAGTCTTTACAGACCATTGAAGATTCCCTTTCTGCTAATAGCAGCGTTTACGAATGGATCACATGGAATAGCGAAAAGAAGGAAGGAACCTTCGTAGCTGTACCAGAACGACTGCAGATTCCGGAGAACATCAAAGAACAATTAATCGTTGAGTTATACTCTAAATAAACCACATATACCCGACTATGGCATTATTTAATTTTCAGAAACCCGATAAAGTTATAATGATCGATTCCTCAGATTTCGAAGGGAAGTTTGAATTCCGCCCTTTGGAACCTGGTTATGGATTAACTGTCGGGAACGCACTTAGAAGAGTATTGCTTTCCTCCTTAGAGGGATTCGCCATTACTTCGGTACGGATTGACAAAGTTGAACACGAATTTTCAGTAATTGAAGGTGTAGTTGAAGATGTTACTGAAATTATCCTCAACCTGAAACAAGTTCGATTCAAAAGACAGATCGACGATGTCAATGAAGAAACCGTTTCTGTTTCTGTAAGTGGTAAAGAACAACTAACTGCAGGAGACTTTCAGAAGTTTATCTCAGGATTTCAGGTGTTGAACCCAGACCTGGTGATCTGTAATATGGATCCTAAGGTGAGTATCAATATGGAGTTGATCATCGAAAAAGGCAGGGGATATGTTCCTGCTGAAGAGAATAAGAAATCCAGTGCTCCTATTGGAAGTATCGCGGTTGATTCCATCTTTACTCCGGTGAAGAACGTAAAATACAGCATCGAAAACTTCAGGGTTGAACAGAAGACCGATTACGAAAAATTGGTTTTTGAAATCGTTACAGACGGTTCAATTCACCCTAAAGAAGCACTCACTGAAGCGGCAAAGGTTCTTATTCACCACTTTATGTTGTTTTCTGATGAGCGTATCACGCTTGAAGCTGATGAGATTGCTCAGACGGAAACTTATGACGAGGAGTCGTTGCACATGAGGCAATTACTCAAAACAAAACTCGTGGATATGGATTTGTCCGTTCGAGCCCTCAATTGCTTAAAAGCAGCAGAGGTAGATACATTGGGAGACCTTGTATCTTTTAACAAGAACGACCTGATGAAATTCAGGAACTTTGGAAAAAAATCCTTGACAGAATTGGAAGAACTTGTGATCAACAAGGGCTTGAATTTCGGGATGGATTTGTCAAAATACAAATTGGATAAAGATTAATTTAAGTTCTGTTGCGGCACCGTAGTTGGTAGACCAAAACGAAAGAACATATAGTACATAAGCATGAGACACGGTAAGAAAATCAATCACTTGGGTAGGAAAACGGCACATAGGTCGGCTATGCTGGCTAACATGGCCTGTTCCCTGATTGAACATAAGAGAATCAATACTACTGTGGCCAAAGCAAAGGCCCTCAAACAGTTTATTGAGCCCCTGATCACTAAATCCAAAGCAGAAAACAATAAGTCTTTGGAAAAAGGGACCCACAACAGGCGAATCGTTTTCAGAAACCTCAGAGATAAATACGCGGTTTCTGAATTATTCAGCACAGTTGCAGAAAAGGTAGGAGACAGACCGGGAGGTTACACCAGAATTATCAAATTGGGAAACCGACTGGGCGATAACGCTGATATGGCAATGATAGAGCTGGTAGACTTTAATGAGATCTACAACGCAGGGAAGCCTAAGAAAAAGAAATCTACTCGTAGGAGTAGGAGTTCTAAAAAAGCGGAAGCAGCTGCAGCACCTACGGAAGCTGTTCAGGAAACTGAGACAGCGGAAGCTGAAGCTCCAAAAGCGGAAGCTCCGAAAGCTGAAAAGGAAACTAAAACAGAAAAGCCTAAGGCAGAAGCTCCAAAGGAAGAGAAAGCCAAGGACACTGAAGAAACGAAAACAGATGACTCCAAAGAATAGGATGTTCATAATGTCTTTAAAATTTGAAAAGGATAGACCTGCAAGTCTATCCTTTTTTTATGTTTATTTGTGAAACCAAAAAATTGCAGATTAATGAAGTATCAAACCAAGAAAAAAGCCCTCATATTACTGGCAGATGGAACTATTTTTTACGGTAAATCGGTAGGAAATGCCGAAGGAACTGCCTTTGGTGAGGTGTGTTTTAACACCGGGATGACGGGTTACCAGGAAATTTTCACCGATCCGTCATATTTTGGACAGTTAATGGTGATGACCAATGCCCATATTGGAAATTACGGGGCTAATAACGAAGAAGTAGAGTCGAATTCTGTTAAGATTGCCGGACTCATATGTAAGAATTTTAGTTACGACTACTCCAGGCCTGATGCAGACGAAAGTTTACTTGAATTTCTGAACACCAACAAGTTGCTGGCTATTTCGGATGTGGACACACGTGCATTGGTGAGTTATATTCGAGACCATGGAGCCATGAACGCCGTTATTTCAACCAGAGTAGACGAAATAGATGCTCTTAAAGCCGAATTGAGTGGTATTCCCAGTATGGAAGGTTTGGAGCTCGCGTCAAAGGTATCTGTTAAGAAACCTTATTTCTATGGAGAAAAAGATGCCAAATACCGGATCGCTGCATTAGACATTGGGATTAAAAAGAACATCCTCAGAAATCTCGCAGCCAGAGGGGCATATATTAAAGTCTTTCCATACGATACTCCTTTCTCGGAGCTTCAATCCTGGAATCCTGACGGCTACTTCATTTCTAATGGCCCCGGAGATCCCGAACCACTGAAAGAAGTGATAGAGACCGCCAAGGAGATCATCGCACAAGACAAACCTCTATTTGGCATATGTCTGGGGCATCAGATTATAGCCCTGGCTAACGGCGTTTCTACTTACAAAATGTTTAATGGCCACAGGGGAATTAACCACCCGGTGATCAATTTTGAGACAGGTAAAGGGGAAATTACCTCTCAGAATCACGGATTTGCTATAAACAGGGAGGAAACAGAGGCACAACCTGAATTGGTAATCACCCACGAGCATCTCAATGACCATACCGTGGCAGGAATACGCATGAAAAACAAAAATGTCTTTTCCGTGCAGTATCATCCTGAGGCAAGTCCGGGACCTCATGACGCTTCCTACTTATTTGATCAATTTTTTCAATTGATTGAGGAGTATTCTAAAAGCAATGTTCCTGTCTAGATTAAGTAAAGTTCAATTCTTTGGGAATTTTAATAATTCACCAAGGCCTTTTGTATCTTTGAAATGATAGTAATCAACCTATAAAAAGCAAAAAGTTATGAGTATTATATTAGATGTGCACGCCCGACAAATATTCGACTCCAGGGGTAATCCAACAGTAGAGGTAGAT
>JABDQM010000265.1 GCA_013042315.1 Flavobacteriaceae bacterium
GGGATGTTGATAGTAATATTTCTCGTAAACTTCGTCTGTATATTGACATCACGAGGCAGAACTTCAGAAAAGGCGGGAACTAAGAGTACGTCGTCATAAGTGAGACCTTCTCCAAGAATTTTATTGAGGTGGGCTTCCATGCAATTAGGGATTAATTGCGGGCAAATATACGCAATTTTTTTACGGTCTGCACCCTATACTCAGTTGATTATATGTCTCTTGTAAACAAACCGTTTTGACCTAACCCTTTGACAAAGAAAACTTGATGAATTATTTATTTAGAAATAGTCTAAATAGGTTTTTATTTTCAAATATTGTTTTTAAATTCGCACTCTTAAATAAATCTATTTATAATTAGTCTAAATAATATGTTTAAGAAAATCTTTCTGTTGATCGCCCTGTTTACCGGGTGTTTCCTACATGCACAATCTAAGGATTCCTTGTCAAACATCAAGGCTTCCAGCCTGATACGGCTAGATGAAGTAGTCCTGTCTGCTAACGTCATTCTCGGAAGTAAATACCAGGCTAAGAACCGAACCGGCTCGGCCTATTATATATCACCAAAGGAACTTGAAACTTTCAATTACACCGATATTAATCGGGTATTACGCTCCGTTCCCGGAGTTTCGATATACGAAGAAGACGGTTATGGGCTGCGACCTAATATCAGCCTCAGAGGAACCTCCCCGGAACGCAGTGCTAAAATTACGCTGATGGAGGATGGAATATTGATTGCCCCGGCACCTTACAGTGCCCCAGCCGCTTACTATTTCCCCTCTGTTGCTCGGATGCAGGCCGTGGAGATCCTGAAAGGCAGTAGTCAGGTACAATACGGGCCCTTTACCACCGGGGGAGCCATCAATATGCTTTCTACCGAAATTCCGGATGACTTCAGTGCGTTTTTATCTGCCTCATACGGGAATTACAACAGCGGCAGGCTTCACGCCAAAATTGGGGATTCCAAAGAACGCTTCGGATATATGGTGGAGTATCTCAACTTTAATTCTGACGGTTTTAAAGATCTGGACAATGGTGGAAATACAGGTTTCGACAAAAATGACCTGGTCGCTAAATTCAGGGTCAACACCTCCGACGCCGCATCTGTTCAACAGTCCCTGGAATTCAAGTTTCAATATTCGGATGAAACATCCAATGAAACTTATTTAGGCCTCTCTGATGCAGATTTCGAAACCACTCCCTTCAGAAGATACGCCAGTGGGCAGGAAGACGAAATGGTAAATGACCACAAACAGTTTTTAATTACACATATTCTGGCATTCAGTGACAACTTTCACATCACTACCAATGCTTACTACAATGGATTTAACAGGAATTGGTACAAACTCGATGGCGTTACCTTAAACGGAGAACGAAGGGGTATCGCCGGGATCCTGGCAGACCCTGCAGCAAATTCAGATTATTTTAATGTAATCACTGGTGCAGTAAACAGTCCGGATGATGCTTTGCTCATTAAAGCCAATAACAGGGCGTATACATCAAAAGGCCTGCAGACCAAACTGGACTACCATTGGTCCGGAGAAAATACCTTCCACGACCTGGAGATCGGACTTCGATATCACTACGATGAGGAAGACCGCTTTCAGTGGGTTGATGGCTACAGTATCAACGAGGGGAATATGCTAAGAACAACAGCAGCAACCCCTGGTACCGATGCCAATAGAATCAGTGATGCAACAGCCTTTGCATCTTTTGCCCTCTATAAATTCAAATACAAGAATTTAACCCTTACTCCCGGTTTGCGCTATGAGAACATCACGCTGGGAAGAGCCGACTTTGGTTCTAATGACGTAGACAGAGTAGGGACAGAACTATCGATCAGGGAGAACCGGACTGATGTATGGATACCAGGGATGGGCTTTAACTATAATTTTGATAAGATATCCGTTTTCGGTGGTATTCATAAAGGTTTTTCTCCTCCGACAAGTCGGGAGGATGAGCAGGCTGAAAAAAGTATCAATTTTGAATTGGGGTCCCGATTCACCCTGGGCGGTATTTCCGGAGAGATCGTAGGCTTCTTTAACGATTACAGCAATCTATTGGGTAGTGATCTTGCGGCTACCGGAGGAACCGGAAGTCTGGAGCAATTCAATGCCGGAGAGGTGAATGTACAAGGTTTGGAAATTCTATTGAATTACGATTTTTTGCCTTCCGACAGTGCCTTCAAACTGCCATTGACATTTTCCTATACTCTTACAGATACGGAGTTTAAAAGTAATTTCGACAGCGCAGAGGATATTTGGGGAGAAGTTGTCATAGGAGATGAATTACCCTATATCTCCAAGCACCAATTCAACACTATTTTGTCGCTGGAACACGATAGGTTTAACCTGAACTTAAGTGGTCGATACAATGGCGAATTCAGAACGCTTGCAGGCCAGGGCACGATTCCCAATGCAGAAAGAGTTCCATCCAGCTTTGTTTTGGACTTGGCAGGAGCATATCACATCAATCCGAATGCGAGTATCACCCTCAACGCCATTAACATCCTTGACGAAGAATACGCGGTATCCAGAGTGCCTGCAGGTCTGAGACCCGGGCATCCCTTTGGAGCGTATTTAGGTATAAGGCTACAATACTAATTGAAATTTCTAATGGTACCTGGAGAATAGTTGGGTAGCGCGGTTATGGGCCGCCTCAAAGGCGGTCCAGCTCACCCCGGTTTGGGCTTTTACGGCTGTAAAATAAGACATCATTTTTTCAGTAGGCATATTTCCTGTGAGCTCATCCTTCGCCATGGGACATCCGCCAAAACCCTGAATAGCCCCGTCGTACCTGC
>JABDQM010000286.1 GCA_013042315.1 Flavobacteriaceae bacterium
AATCACAATGGAATAATCCAAAGAGGTATTGGCCGTAATATCGATCTGGCCATCGTTACTGGTGATACAGGATTCGCTCGTAAGAGAAATATTGAAGTTGTCCTGCTCAAATCGATAAACCGGGCATCCGTCTGCATTAACTTCCGTATTGGGAGGTGTTCCCAGGCAAAGGTCATCCCCGTCGTCAAATACATTGTCCTCATCGGCATCAGGTCTGAAGACTCCTTCAACACACAGTTCCAAAGTGAAATCCTGAATAAATCCTCCATCGGCAGGTGCCGTATCTCTTACCAAAAGAATCCATTCGCCAAAAGACGATTCGCCATTAAGGGATGCCAAAGACCCTAAAGGTTTTACTGTCCCGCTTATCCCCGGATTACCATTGCAAACAAACGGACTGGCCGAATCGTCGAAGACCGCATTGATATTCTCGAGTTGCGAACAGGAATTTGAGGTGAGTATTACCTCAGTTCCGGCAGGAGAAATCAGGCTTACGATAAGATCAGAAAGGAAACTATGCTCAATATTGAGGGATACATTGATATCTGAAACCGGTAGATCGTCAACCACCATAATGCTTGTTTGCAGCGTAGGTGTTCCGGTGGAAGAGATCGACAATGGAAGGTCTTGAGCACTTTTCATCTTGCAATTAACCGGTACTGTTGTAAAGCTGAAAGCGCTGCCAAATACCCCTTCTCCGCAATTAGTGACGGGTTTTACTCTCCAATAGTAAGTGGTTTCCGGAGCCAGATTTGCCGGAGTATAATTATTAAAGATGACAGTCGCCGATTCAATGATGGAAGTAAATCCAGCATCAGTTGCAATCTCAATCTGATAGGAATTATTGATCGCCGGCGTATCCCAACTCAGAATCGGCCTGAGAGGGATATCTATAGCCGAATTCGTCGGACTGACCAAGGTGACCTCGGGAAAATCAGTATCGAAAACAGTAAGTACAATCGTCAATTCCTGAGTAAATGAAGGTGCTGTACCCAATACCTGAATAGTATAGACCCCTTCAGAAACTGAAGTCGTGTTAGATATGGTCATATCCACAGGTGTATTGTTATTTGTGGCTGTCCCTGGAAGGAAGGAAACGCCTAAGCCAGCTGGGGCCCCTGTTGCACTAAAAACCACTTCTTCACTAAAAACTCCGTAAGTTTTATAGACAAAGGGGATCACCTTGTCTGCTGGTTGACAAACATCAAAATCAAGATCATCAAATTGTAGCACGAAAGGCGATTCAACTATGGTAAAGTCCGCACTATTAATGGCAAAAAATACATTCTGATAACCTTTTACCATAATCCTGGCTGTATTTGTGGCATTGCCAGGTAGCAAGACATCATGTGAGCCATCATTGGCTGCCTTTTCGTCCAGAAGGATAGGGTAGGTTAGTCCGCCATCCAAAGAGAGAAAGATATCTACAAATTGAGCATTCACCGGAGGGGCATCTGTACCGGCAACATCCCAGCTTACCGTTTGTACGGTTCCTGCATTATAAGTTTCCGAAGCGGCTTGTGAATTAACCACAAAAGGACCGGCCGTATTACTGACCCGCACATTAAGGACATCAGAAGATATCTGTCCGCCTCCTGCTGCATTATCCCTTACTGTAAGTGCAAAATTCAAATCGCGCTCTATCTCAGACACGGTTTCCCATGCCGAATTTATCGGGGGATTGGTCTGGGTTAATTCTCCCTGTATCACTCTTGCCAATTGCGGAAAATAGCGCGCTGAATCTATCGTTGGGCGCAGCGACCTGAAATTTGCTCCACTTGCGTTTTGAGGCCCGAAAGTTTCGGTGGTGACCACCCCATTGTCTATTTGTTCCCAGGTATAGGTAAGCACATCTCCTGTATCCGGATCCGAAGCCTCTCCCGGTAAAACAAAGGCTGTTCCCGCAGGTATTATGTAGTCTACAAGAGGTGTGATAACTGGAGGAGAGTTGGTCAAAGATGTTTCTACCGCGCAAGAGGTTGTGAGGATGTATTCTGAAATCTGTAAAATACTG
>JABDQM010000269.1 GCA_013042315.1 Flavobacteriaceae bacterium
TCTCAGAGGGAAGTAAGTGGTATACTGGTTACCCTCGACACCCTGGAGAACGTAATTGATGAAGCCATAGACCGGAAATATAACCTTATTGTTAGCTTCCACCCCATTATTTTCTCAGGACTGAAAAAAATCACCGGCAGGACGTATGTTGAAAGAGTGGTATCCAAGGCCATTGAGCACAAAATCAATATTTATTGTGTACATACGGCCCTCGATAATGTGTCAAGGGGTGTCAATGGTAAAATATGTGAAGTTCTGGGGATTGAGAGCCCCAGTATCCTGCTCCCCAAATCGGGTAGTATTAAAAAGTTGAGTACCTATATTCCAAAAAGCGCTACGGAAGAAGTAAAAGAAGCCCTGTTCGCTGTTGGAGGCGGCGCTATTGGAAACTATAGTCACTGTAGTTTCTCTATTGAAGGGAAAGGAAGTTTCCTACCGGAGGAAGGGGCCCAGCCTACTAAGGGAAAACAGGGGGAAATTGAGATAACGGAAGAGATTCAGCTCAATATGACCTTCCCTGCACGTTTAGAGAAAAAAATAATCCGGGCTTTGTTTGAAAGTCATCCTTACGAGGAAGTTGCTTATGAAGTGATTACATTAGACAATACCAACCAATTGGAGGGAATGGGGATGATCGGACAACTGGCTGCACCCATGACGGAAGAGGATTTTCTCACCATGGTAAAGGAAAAAATGAATGCGGGATCTATCCGACATTCAGCTCTCCTAAATAAACCTGTACGGCGAGTGGCTGTTCTGGGGGGAAGTGGCGCATTTGCAATTTCTGCTGCAAAGGCCGCAGGAGCTGATATTTTTCTCACTTCAGACCTTAAATACCATCAGTTTTTTGAGGCTGAGGGAGCCATCGTCCTGGCGGATATAGGGCACTACGAATCAGAACAATACACAAAAAATCTTCTGGTAGATTATCTTACAAAAAAAATCCCTAATTTTGCAATCGCTTTATCGCAAAGCAAAACCAATCCCATTAAGTATTTTTAATATATGGCAGCAAAGAAAGAAGCTACAGTAGAGGATAAATTAAGGGCTCTTTACGATCTTCAACTCATCGATTCAAGAGTAGACGAAATTCGCAATGTAAGGGGGGAATTACCCCTGGAAGTGGAGGATCTGGAAGACGAAGTACTGGGACTAAAGACCAGGATGGATAAGCTAAAAACAGATCTGGAGACCATTAATTACGAGATAACTGCTAAAAAGAATCTTATTGACGAGGCAAAGGTTCTTATCAAAAAGTATGCTGAACAGCAGAAAAACGTAAGAAATAGCCGCGAATTCAATTCTTTAGCCAAGGAAGTTGAATACCAGGAACTGGAAATCCAATTGGCTGAGAAAAACATCAAGGAATTTAAGGCACAGATAGAGCAGAAGAAGGAAGTAATCGCTGATACTAAAGAAAAGCTGGCCGAGCGCGAAGCGCACCTCAAGCATAAAAAGAGTGAACTGGACGCAATCCTTGCTGAAACTGAAAAAGAAGAGAAGGCTCTGCTGGAGCAATCGGGAAAATTTGAGAAGCAAATCGAAGAGCGCCTGGTAAAAGCTTATAAACGAATTCGCACCAACGTTAAAAATGGCCTGGCAGTTGTTCCCATTGAAAGAGGAGCTTCCGGAGGATCGTTTTTTACAATCCCACCACAGGTACAGGTAGAAATCGCATCGAGAAAAAAAATCATCACTGATGAACACAGTGGACGCATATTGGTTGATCCTGTCCTCGCTGAAGAAGAGCAGCAAAAAATGCATAAAATGTTTGACAAGATTTAATTAATCTCACCCTATTAAATCGCAAGCCATCTTTCGGGATGGCTTTTTTTATACTTTTGATTCATAAGGGTTATGGCATGCGGCAATTCAAACTTTTATTGAGCTTTATTTTATTGATCAACTTTACGATGACTTCCCAGGATCTAAGTGCTTACCGATGGAAAAATCGGATTCTCCTTTTATGTGATTCAGGTGAAGGACTGGAAAAGAGCAAATCTCAGCTCAAACTGTTTAAATCCTATCAGAAGGAGTTGGAAGAACGTGATCTTATTATTCTGATTTACGACGGCAACACTGTCAAAGACGAGAAATTCAGGACGGTTTCAGGAGTTTCCAAAAAAGAAATCGAATTTGAACAAGAAGGAGTTTTCCTTATTGGAAAAGACGGGGGAGTTAAACTTGAATCCGGATTTTACACTAAACCTATTGCTATTTTTGAATTGATAGACAGCATGCCCATGAGGCGAGCGGAAATGAGAAGAAAAAACAATCCGTAATTCTTTTATCCCTTTTTCCTGAGGAGTTGAAGAATTCTATCCTCCACCTCTATACTTTGCCATTCCTTTTCAATATCCGGCATTTTCATGACTTCCTGCATGATGGCTTCCTGAAAATCTCCAATAGCCAGTGCCTCAGCATAAGATCTGTGAGAAAAAGTTACTCTGGAATACGTAGGTTCCCATAGGTCGGGATGTTTCTCTGCAAACCACTTTTCGATCTTCTTCTGTAGGAGAAATGAAGGATCGGCGGTCTTCCTACTCATCTCAATAAAATTACGGTAACTCAACTCGGCGATAGCGTCTGCGTTGGGTTTTCTTTGTTTTTGAAAGGTCTGGAAAATCGTCTCCCAGTCATCTCCATATTGCTTTATGATCTTATTAAGGGAATAAATATCTTCAAAACCGGCATTCATCCCCTGGCCATAAAACGGTACTATAGCATGGGCAGAATCCCCAACAAGGGCCACCTTATCCCAGTATGTCCAGGGATAACATTTCATAGTTACCATGGCACTGGTGGGGTTTTTAAAAAAATCCCGGGTCAGATTCTCTATGTCCTGCATTACGTTCGGAAAATAGGCGGTAAAAAATTCCTTGGCTTCTTTTTTGGTTGTGATCTTTTCAAAAGATACCTCTCCTTCAAAAGGGAGAAAAAGGGTGCAGGTAAAACTCCCGTCGAGATTGGGCATGGCGATAAACATAAATTTTCCTCTGGGCCAGATGTGAAATGAATGCTTGTCGAGTTTATGAGATCCGTCTTTATTAGGGGGAA
>JABDQM010000270.1 GCA_013042315.1 Flavobacteriaceae bacterium
AACTTTGGGCCTCACTCTTCGTCTCTTCTACATGCCGTTACAAAAGTTAAAAATGACGTGCCCGTGATCTGGTGTGATACGGGCTACAATACAATTCCCACCTATAAGCATGCAGAAAAGGTGATGAATCAGTTAGAGCTCAATATGAGAATCTATGTGCCCAAACAAACACGTGCCAGGCGCGATGTATTAATGGGCGTGCCCTCGGTTGATGATCCTAAACATGCCGAATTTGCTGAACAGGTGAAATTAGAACCCTTCCGGCGCGCGATAAAAGAACATCAGCCCGATCTGTGGTTCGCAAATATTCGAAAAGGTCAGACTGCTTATCGCGATACCCTGGATATACTGAGCATAAGCAAAGACGGGATTTTAAAGGTGAGCCCATTTTATCACTATTCTGATAGGCAAATACAGGCGTATCTCAAACAGTATCAGCTCCCCAATGAAATGGATTATTTTGATCCCACAAAGGTTCTGCAACATCGGGAGTGTGGAATTCATCTCTAGTATTCTTAGCACATCTGCCCTCTGTAAAGGTTTAAAAAGTCTACAATTTCCTTGTATTTCACTAAAGAGTGACCTTTCTTTGTTACAGTTCATTAACACACTGAAAATACGTTATCAAGAAAGGTGGAGGGACTAGACCCGCTGAAACCTTAGCAACCCTTTAGACTGTAAAGAAGGTGCTACATTCTATCACGCCGTATGCGGGACAGATAACAATTACTCAGGGCACAGCCCTTTTCCTTCCTCTTGATATGTATTCGATTTTCGGTTTTAGTACCGGGGATCTTAGGTGTAATACAATAACTTTTATGGCTCTAATCGAAGACTTAGTACAGGAGCGAATCCTCATTTTAGACGGGGCAATGGGAACCATGCTGCAACAGTACAAATTTACGGAAGCAGATTTTAGGGCCGACCGGTTCAAGGAATGGCCGCATCCCCTTCAGGGCAATAATGACCTGCTTTCTCTTACACAGCCAACAGCCATTGCCGAAATCCACCGAAAATACTTTGCTGCCGGTGCTGATATCGTTGAGACAAATACCTTTTCATCAACTTCAGTGGCCATGGCAGACTACCACATGCAAGACCTGGTCTATGAAATGAACTTTGAATCGGCTCGCCTTGCCAAAGAGGTCGCTATTGAATTTACTGAGAAAGAACCGAACAAGCCACGTTTTGTAGCGGGTAGTATAGGTCCCACCAATAAAACTGCAAGCATGTCGCCTGATGTCAATGACCCCGGATTTCGAGCCATTTCTTTTGAAGCCCTGAGAAAGGCCTATTACGAACAAGCTATGGCCTTGCTAGATGGAGGTGTGGATGTGCTTCTCGTTGAAACGATTTTTGATACTCTTAATGCGAAAGCGGCTTTATTCGCAATTGAAGAGCTCAAGGAAGAACGTGGGATTAATATCCCGGTAATGATCAGTGGTACGATCACAGATGCCTCCGGGCGGACCTTATCTGGTCAGACAGCAGAATCGTTCTTAATTTCGATTTCTCATATTCCCTTCCTGTCTGTTGGGTTTAACTGTGCATTAGGCGCCAATCAGTTGGTTCCACACCTGCAGATCCTGGCTGCAAAGACTTCTCTTGCCGTTTCAGCCCATCCCAATGCGGGCTTGCCGAATGCTTTTGGGGAATACGATCAGAGTCCAGAGGAGATGGCTGACCAAATCAAAGAGTATCTCGAAAAAAACCTGGTTAATATCGTGGGAGGTTGTTGTGGAACAACCCCGGATCATATCAGGGCAATCGCCGAAGTAGCTAAGGAATATCAACCGAGAAAATGTCTCCTGACGGTATGAAAGATCACCAGCTACATAAGCGGGCAGACAAGCCCTCATCCCACACTTTATCAGAGGTGAGAGAGAAATCCAGACCATTAAAACTTTCCGGACTGGAGCCGTTGGTGATTACTCCTGAAAGCAATTTTATCAATGTAGGAGAACGTACTAATGTCGCTGGTTCCCGAAAATTCCTTCGTCTCATCAAGGAGGAAAATTATGAGGAAGCAGTTGAAATTGCAAGACATCAGGTGGAGGGGGGAGCCCAGATCATCGATGTGAATATGGATGACGGACTCATAGACGGGAAGGAAGCTATGGTGAAATTCCTGAATCTGATTTTGGCAGAGCCCGATATCGCCAGAGTGCCCCTAATGATTGACAGTTCAAAATGGGAAATCATAGAAGCCGGACTACAGGTGGCACAGGGAAAATGTGTGGTAAATTCCATAAGTCTGAAAGAAGGGGAAAAGGAATTTATTCGGCAGGCGAAATTGATTAGACGCTACGGAGCTGCTGTAATTATTATGGCGTTCGATGAGCAAGGTCAGGCCGATAGCTATCAAAGGCGGATAGAGATCGCAAAAAGATCTTATAAGATTCTGTTAGATCAGCTGGATTTCCCTCCGGAAGACATCATTTTTGATTTAAATGTCTTTCCGGTGGCAACAGGGATGGAGGAGCACAAGAGTAATGCGGTCGACTTTATTGAGGCTACCCGCTGGGTAAGGCAAAATCTGCCTCATTGTAGTGTGAGCGGAGGAGTGAGTAATGTATCCTTTAGTTTCAGGGGGAACAATACGGTAAGGGAAGCCATGCATTCGGTCTTTCTTTATCACGCCATTAAAGCGGGTATGAATATGGGGATCGTTAATCCTACACTGCTCGAAGTATACGATGATATTCCTAAGGATCTGCTTGAACACACTGAGGATGTAATTCTAAACAGACGGCCGGATGCAACCGAACGGCTTTTAGATTTTGCGGAGAAGGTGGTAGGCAAAAAGAGGTTGAATAAAAAGGATCTGAGCTGGAGAGAGGAATCGCTTCAGAATAGGATCACAAGAGCGCTTGTCAAAGGAATAGATGAATTTATCATTGAAGATGTTGAAGAGGCCAGGAAAGGCGCTGCAAAGCCCATAGAAGTAATCGAGGGGCTTCTTATGACAGGGATGAATGTAGTTGGAGATCTCTTTGGAAGTGGAAAGATGTTTCTTCCTCAGGTGGTAAAATCGGCCAGGGTCATGAAAAAAGCCGTAGCCTACCTCACGCCTTTTATTGAGGCATCACAGGAAGAATCTATCCGCGGATCGGCCGGAAAAATACTGATGGCGACCGTCAAGGGCGATGTCCACGACATCGGGAAGAATATCGTAAGTGTAGTTCTCGCCTGTAACAATTACGAAATCATTGATCTGGGAGTCATGGTTCCGCCTGAAAAGATCATACAAAAAGCCATAGAGCATCAGGCAGATATTATCGGCTTAAGCGGGCTAATTACACCCTCCCTGG
>JABDQM010000275.1 GCA_013042315.1 Flavobacteriaceae bacterium
AGTGGTAGATCTCGGCCGGGAGTTGTGCTTCTTCGGCAACGGTGATCAATTCCCCGACGGCTTCGAGTAAGTTGCTTTCTTCATCCCGGATATGCGAGATGTACATTCCCTTGTTCTTCGACGCCACTTTAGCCAGGGCAATAATTTCCTCAGTCTGGGCGTGACCACTGGGAACGTAGATCAGGGATGTGGATAGTCCAACGGCTCCTTCTTCCATCGCCTGTTGTACCAGCCCCTCCATCACTGTAAGTTCTTCCTCTGTAGGGATTCTGTTTTCGTAGTCCATCACATATTCCCTCACTGTGCCATTGCCAACAAAAGAGGCGATATTGGTAGAGACTCCTTTCTTTTCCAAGAAATTCATGTATTCCCCCAAAGTTCGCCAACTCACATCATAGGTAATACTTTGCTGCCCCTCGGCCATATTAGCCGCCATCTTTTCGTTTAAGGGGCCCATAGAACGACCTTCTCCCATGACTTCCAGGGTTACTCCCTGCCGGATATCGCTCTGCGAACGACCATCCTCGATCAGGGATACATTGGCCCAGCTCAGCATATTGATAAATCCGGGTGCGACGGTAAGACCGCTAGCATCTATTTCTGTGCTTCCAACGGCATTGTCGAGCTTCCCCACAGCAGCGATGGTATCGGCATTGATACCTAGGTCCCCAATAAAACCTTTTTCCCCGGAGCCGTCGAGAACGTATCCATTTTTTATCAGGACATCAAAGGATTGTGGCTCTGTACAGCCAAAAATGAGGGCCAGCAGAGAGAATACAACTAATCTGTAATAGGTGTTCATATGTGCTTTGTTTTTCTATTGTTAACTACCCGAATTTCTAGCAAGGGTATACTTTAAAAATACTCTAAAATTTGAGCATCCCCAAAACTTTCATCTTTGTACTTTTGCGCAAAATAGTTCTCATGAATTCGCGCAATGACCAGTTAAATGCCCTGGACCGTCTACTTACCATAATGGATGAATTACGGGCACAGTGTCCCTGGGATAAAAAGCAGACCATGCAAAGCCTTCGCCACCTCACGATTGAAGAAACTTACGAGCTTGGTGATGCCATTCTGGACAACGATTCCGAGGAGATCAAAAAGGAGTTGGGTGACCTGCTGCTGCATATTGTCTTTTACGCTAAGATCGGCTCGGAGACCGGGGATTTTGATATCGCTGATGTCTGCCATTCCATCAGTGAGAAACTCATTCACCGCCATCCCCATATCTACGGTGATGTTGAAGTCGCCGATGAAGAAGAGGTGAAAAAGAATTGGGAAAACATCAAACTTTCAGAAGGTAAAAAAAGTGTTTTGGAAGGGGTGCCTGCGAGCTTGCCGGCCCTGGTGAAAGCCAACAGGATACAGGACAAGGTATCCGGGGTGGGCTTCGATTGGGAAGAACCACAGCAAGTCTTTGAAAAACTCCAGGAAGAATTGGGGGAGTTGAAGGATGAAATCGAGAAGGGAGAAGAACAACGCATTGAAGCAGAGTTCGGGGATGTACTTTTCTCTATGGTCAACTACGCCCGATTCTTGAAAGTGAATCCCGAGAATGCGCTGGAACGCACCAACAAAAAGTTTATCAAACGATTTTCATATCTGGAAGCCAGGGCTAAAGAAGCGGGGAAATCGCTTAAAGAAATGACCCTCGCTGAAATGGATGTTCATTGGAACAAGGCCAAAAGCCTATAATTATAAACGCACTCTTTTGTTCAAAAGATACACCAGAGAATTCAAATACAATATCACCCTTTCCGTCCCGGTTATCCTGGGGATGTTGGGGCATACTTTTGTAGCCTTTGCCGACAACATCATGGTGGGCCAGCTGGGAACAGCTGAATTGGCAGCGGTGTCTCTTGGGAACAGTTTTGTTTTTATCGCGATGTCCCTGGGAATAGGGTTTTCGACAGCTATCACCCCCCTTGTCGCTGAAGCCGACGGTGCAGGCCTCAAAAATGACGGGAAACGCGCCTTAAAGCACGGCTTAGTGCTCTGTACATTTTTGGGGATATCCCTCTTTGGCCTGATCCTCCTGATGAAACCCCTAATGTACTTAATGGACCAGCCTGAGGAAGTAGTGATCCTGGCTATTCCCTATCTCGATCTGGTGGCTTTTTCCCTGGTGCCCCTGATCATGTTCCAGGCTTTTAAACAGTTTTCAGAAGGACTTTCACAGACCAAATATCCCATGTATGCCACCATCCTGGCCAACGTGATCAACATTGTACTTAACTACCTGCTTATTTTCGGTTCTTTTGGGTTTCCAAAACTAGGAATCGTAGGGGCAGCTATCGGAACACTGATCTCACGCTTTGTGATGCTGGCATTTCTCTGGATCCTCCTGAAGAAGAAGAAAAAATTCCAATTTTACGTCACAGGTTTTAATTTTAGGGCGCTGGAAAAAAAGGTGATGCGAAAGATCATCGCCTTAGGCTTTCCCTCTGCCCTTCAAATGTTCTTTGAGGTAGGCATCTTTACCGCTGCTATCTGGCTCAGTGGGGTGTTGGGCAAGAATCCTCAGGCCGCCAATCAAATCGCTTTAAATCTCAGTAGCATGACCTTTATGTTTGGGATGGGATTGGGAGTGGCAGCCATGATCAGAGTAGGAAATCAAAAAGGGCTAAAGGATTGGGCAGAACTCAGGCGTATCGCTCAATCAATCTTTTTCCTCACCTTGCTGCTCGAGATTGGCTTTGCCATCCTCTTTTTACTCTGCAGATTCTGGTTCCCTACCATCTACTTAGACGTGGATGATATCAGCAACCA
Source organism: Flavobacteriaceae bacterium (assembly GCA_013042315.1). Classification (GTDB taxonomy): domain Bacteria; phylum Bacteroidota; class Bacteroidia; order Flavobacteriales; family Flavobacteriaceae; genus Muriicola. The sequence continues at coordinate 2,773 of JABDQM010000275.1, forward strand.
GGCAGACAATATGGAAGTAATTGCCCTGGCCGCACAATTGCTGCTCGTCGCAGCCTTCTTTCAGATCTCAGACGGTTTGCAGGTAGTGATACTGGGTGCTTTGCGCGGATTGCAGGACGTGAAGATCCCAACGGGAATTACCTTTATTGCCTATTGGCTTATCGCCTTTCCCATAAGCTACTACCTCGGCTTGCACACCGAATTGGGGAGTACGGGAATTTGGATTGGCCTCTTAGCCGGCTTAACGGCTTCTGCGATTATGTTGTATCTTCGATTCAATTATTTAACCCGAAAATTAGCGTCGGATGCAGCACTAAGCAGCAACTGAGAAAAGTTAACTATTTATATATGGACTTACCCAAATTTTTGTTTGGAGATAACACGGATCATCCCTCAGCTATCTTTATTATTCATACTGAATACCCTCGATTTGTCATCAATTTGGAAAATGACGAAGTAGCTTGGCTGGAAGAATTTACAAGGGAAGATGAAAAAGAGCTGGCAGCAGAAGCCAGAGACCTCTTCGAGGCAGCAAATGAATTTTACGACAGGGAAATAGCCAGATACGATTCCTGATATGTGGGAAGAGCTGCTGCATATTGACAAGGATGTCTTTATTTTTCTAAATAATCTGGGAACACCGG
>JABDQM010000277.1 GCA_013042315.1 Flavobacteriaceae bacterium
ACTCCTCTAAAGTCATTAAAAAACTTCATCAGAAAGCGGACAGGGTTCTTATCGATGCCCCATGTACAGGTTTGGGTGTTCTCAAAAGAAATCCTGACACTAAATGGAAACTACAAGCGGAAGACCTGGAAAAATTGATAGTGACCCAAAGGCAACTGTTAACCGACTACAGCAAAATGGTTAAAGCCAAGGGTAAATTGGTCTATGCCACTTGTTCTATCCTCCCGCAAGAGAATGGTAAGCAGATCACAGACTTCCTTAAAAGCGAAGAAGGTAAGAGTTTCTCCTTGCTTAAAGAACAGCATGTCTACGCCCACAAATCAGGATTCGATGGCTTTTATATCGCTGCACTACAACGAGAATAAACCATGGCGGTTTCTAGCTTTAGGAAGTAATGAACAATGACCTTTGAAAACTGTTGATCAAGCGTCGTCATAAAGCTGGGGATTTAGTGTAAATTTGTGGCTTCTAAAAATCCTGTTTAAACCTGGCTCATGATCTATTTTTTCGGGGATCCTTCGGACAAAGTATACGCGGTAGAATCGCAAAAACAATTAAGCGATACCGACAAAGGGAAACTCAATTGGCTATTTGGCGATAAGCAATTGCTTCCTTCAGATTCTATCGACGCTTCTTTTATTGGACCAAGGGCGGCAATGATCACACCCTGGAGTACCAATGCCACAGAGATCACTCAGAATATGGGTATTAGTGGGATCAGCAGGATAGAGGAATTTCAGGCGGTATCAGAGGAGAATAGCGACTATGATCCTATGCTCTCACAGAAGTACAGCAAACTGTCCCAGGACATCTTTTCTATTGCAGTAGAGATCGAATCCATTTTACCCATTTCAGACATTTCAGCATATAATGAGAAGGAGGGTCTGGCCCTAAGTGCCGATGAGGTTGAGTATCTGGAAAAGCTTTCTGAGAAATTGGGACGGCCATTAACAGATTCGGAAGTCTTCGGTTTTAGTCAGGTGAATTCAGAACACTGCAGACACAAGATCTTTAACGGTGTTTTTGTCATCGACGAGGAAGAGATGCCATCCTCCCTCTTTAAACTGATCAGAAAAACATCGGAGAAAAATCCCAATACTATTGTTTCAGCTTACAAGGACAATGTGGCCTTCGTAAAGGGTCCGGAAGCGATTCAGTTTGCTCCGGCAACCCCTGATAAACCCGACTTTTATAAGGAAACAAAGTATGAGTCGGTTTTATCTCTAAAAGCCGAAACCCATAATTTCCCCACCACTGTAGAGCCCTTTAACGGTGCAGCGACAGGATCGGGCGGAGAAATCAGAGATCGTCTGGCAGGAGGCAAAGGATCCCTTCCCCTGGCGGGCACTGCGGTGTACATGACTTCCTATTCCCGACTGGAAAAAAACCGGTCATGGGAACAAGCACTCGCAGCTAGGCCCTGGTTGTATCAAACCCCTATGGATATTCTGATCAAAGCGTCAAACGGGGCTTCTGATTTTGGAAATAAATTTGGACAGCCTTTGATCGCCGGGTCTGTGCTCACTTTTGAGCATCAGGAACATCAGCGAGTGTTAGGCTATGACAAAGTGATTATGCTGGCGGGAGGTATCGGATATGGCAAAGCGGAACAAGCTTTAAAAGACAAACCCGAAAAGGGAGATACCATCGTCATCCTTGGAGGAGATAATTACCGCATTGGAATGGGTGGAGCGGCGGTATCCAGTGCAGACACCGGGGAATTCAGTTCTGCCATAGAACTCAATGCCGTACAAAGGTCCAATCCGGAAATGCAAAAAAGGGCAGCAAATGCCATTCGGGGCCTTGTTGAGAATGATGTTAATCCAGTGGTGTCGATTCACGACCATGGGGCTGGTGGCCATCTCAACTGCCTTTCAGAACTCGTAGAAGAAACCGGCGGAAAGATCGATATGGATAAGTTACCTATAGGCGATCCCACGCTCTCGGCAAAAGAGATCATAGGCAACGAATCCCAGGAGCGAATGGGACTGGTGATCGGAGAGAAAGATTGTGCTTTTCTGGAGCGGATTGCTTCCAGAGAAAGATCGCCAATGTACAAGGTGGGTACTACTACAGGTGACCATCGATTTACTTTTGAATCGGAAAAACGCAATGAAAAACCCATGGATCTGGAATTGGCGGATATGTTCGGCAGTTCGCCCAAAACAGTGATGACCGATGTTACGGTCTCCAGAACGTATAGTGATCCTGATTACTCTATTGGGCACTTCAAAAAATACCTCAGCGATGTGCTTCAACTTGAAGCCGTTGCCTGTAAAGATTGGCTGACGAATAAGGTGGATCGATGTGTAGGCGGGAAAGTAGCAAAACAACAGTGCGCAGGTCCCTTACAGCTTCCCTTGAATAATGTGGGTGTAATGGCATTGGATTACAAGGGAACAGAAGGAATCGCAACCAGTATTGGTCATTCTCCAGTTTCCGGTCTTATCGATCCTCAGGCGGGAAGTCTTAACAGCATAGCAGAGGCTCTGACGAATATCGTCTGGGCTCCCCTGGAGAACGGACTTACTTCGGTTTCTTTATCTGCTAATTGGATGTGGCCCTGCCGGAATCCGGGGGAAGACGCCCGTTTATACGAAGCAGTAAAAGCTGTATCCGATTTTGCCATCGAATTAGGGATCAATGTCCCCACAGGAAAGGATTCACTTTCCATGAAGCAGAAGTATAAGGAACAGGAAGTATTGTCACCGGGAACCGTTATAATTTCTGCTGCAGCTCATTGCAATAATGTGAAGAAGGTAGTTGAACCGGTCTTTAACAAAAGAGCTGGTAATATTTATTACATCAATTTCTCACAAGACAACTTTGCCCTCGGCGGGTCTTCCTTCGCCCAAAGTCTGAACAAGGTTGGCCATAAGGCCCCTACTATAAAGGATGCCGGATTTGTAAGAAAGACTTTTAATGCCCTTCAGGAACTGATTAAGGAAGGAGAAATCGTGGCGGGCCACGATGTTGCTTCAGGCGGACTCATAACCACTTTATTGGAAATGTGTTTTGCGAACAACCAGTTAGGAGCAGATATTGATCTTTCTTCTCTGGGAGAATCCGATACAACTAAACTATTATTTGCAGAAAATGCCGGGGTTGTGATTCAGGCAAAGGGTAGCGGGTTAGAAAAATATCTTGAACAACACGAAATTGAATTTTTCAAAATAGGATCAGTTATAGAGAAGCCCCAACTTCAAATTAAGAATGGGGGAGACCAAATTGAGCTGGATATCTACGAGCAACGCGATTTGTGGTTCAAAACGTCCTACCTCCTTGATGAAAAGCAAACCTCTCAGAATCTGGCTGCACAACGATTTGAGAATTATAAGTACCAACCCTTGATCTATCATTTTCCGGATCATTTCGATGGTAAATTACCGGACTTTAAAGGGAAAAGGCCTAAAGCAGCCATCCTGAGAGAAAAGGGCAGCAATTCGGAGAGGGAGATGGCCAATGCCATGTATCTGGCCGGTTTTGATGTAAAGGATGTGCATATGACCGACCTGATCAGTGGGCGGGAAACCTTAGAAGAAGTGCAATTTATAGGTGCTGTGGGTGGATTTTCAAATTCTGATGTTTTGGGCAGCGCAAAGGGCTGGGCCGGGGCATTTAAGTACAATGAAAAAGCACAGCAGGCTCTTGAGAATTTCTTTGGTAGAGCTGATACCCTCTCAGTTGGTATCTGTAATGGATGCCAGTTGTTTATGGAACTGGAACTGATAAATCCCGAACACGATGTTCATGGGAAGATGACCTACAACGATTCTCATAAACACGAAAGCAGCTTTACCTCTGTGTGTATAGAAAAGAATAATTCAGTGATGTTATCTACGCTTGAAGGAAGTACGCTTGGCGTATGGATCTCTCACGGAGAAGGGAAGTTCTCACTCCCTTATCCTGCAGATCGGTACGGAATAGTTGCGACTTATGGTTATGACAAATACCCGGCTAATCCCAATGGCAGTGATTACAATGTGGCTATGATGTGTGATCCTTCGGGTAGACACCTGGTGACCATGCCCCACATCGAGCGCAGTATTTTCCCTTGGAATTGGGCGCATTATTCAGAAGGTAAGCACAACGTTTCTCCCTGGCTTGAAGCCTTTGTGAATGCTAGAAAGTGGCTGGAAAAAAGGTAAGCAGACATGGTATTAATTACTATGAGATAATAGGTTTCAGGAAACTACAAGCGGATAATCTACTTAAATTTAACGATCTGATAATTATTGGCTCTCAATTTTATCAATCTCATTTTAAAATCCCGCTCCCTTTTCTTACTTTGCAAAGATCAATAATGTTAAAGTATGCAAACCGTTACCCGTCTCTTCGATATCCCGTATTTTCAACAGGCAAATTTTCCTATGGAAAAAAGCTTCGTAGATAAACGCAAAGGAGAATGGATAGCGATTTCTACTGACGAGTACATCTCCAAAGCCAACGCTCTGAGCAGGGCTTTGATTTCACTAGGAGTTAAAGCCAATGATAAGATTGCGGTCATTTCAATGACAAATCGCT
>JABDQM010000279.1 GCA_013042315.1 Flavobacteriaceae bacterium
TTTCTGCTGAAGGATAATGATCCTGCCGAATTGCAAAACATTGGAAAAATGCTAAAGGACGCTTCAGAAAGCCTCAACGAAACCGTGGCTCACCTCAACGAAGTAGTACAGGTAAAGGCCGGGAGTAATGAAGAAATGAGACCTGTTGCTTTACTTAAAAAAATAAACCTCGTAAGGAATAATATCAACGCCTTATTACTTGAAAAAAATGCTGAATGTCATATTGATATCGCAAAAGACCTTCGGGTGAAGGCAATTCCTGCCTATGTGGAAAGTATGTTTTTAAATCTTTTTACTAACTCCTTGAAATACGCATCACCTGAGCGCAATCCGATCATAGAAATAAAGGTTAAGTCGGTTAAACAAGGCGTATGTACAATAGAATTCAGGGATAATGGTATGGGGATTGATCTGGAAAGACACAAGGAGAAGGTGTTTGGGATGTACAAAACATTTCACCATAACAAGGATGCCAAAGGGATCGGCCTATTTATCACTAAAAATCAGATAGAAGCGATGAATGGCAACATCAGCGTAAAGAGTAAAGTAGATCAGGGTACCGCCTTTACCATTGAATTGAATACGATTTAGAGTAAGTATTAGGGCAAAATTTAAGAAGATTTATATTGACCCTATCTTTATCTACGGAACCAAACGACTGATAAAGGAGGTAAACTACGATTGCGACGTAATCGTATTCCAGAATGGTTTACAAGAATTGATTTCCAAGCCTATTCCTCCCGTACCCTTAAAGTATATCCTAAATTCTTAGTTAGGAAAGCCGGGCGTAAAATCCTGTGGTGCGTTTTGAGGTTGATTAATAGTCCCGGAAGCTCCGGTGTCATTATAGATGATCCACTCAGACGGTGTAAAGAACGGGTTGGCCAGACTTACTTCGTTTCTTCGAAAGGCCCTCCCGTCTTCAAATTCGTGCGATGTCCCCGACCCGTCTTCACCAATAACCCCAAAGATATCGATGACCTCTCCAAAGGGATCTACCAGGGTGAGATTGTCATCTCCATTAGAATCAGCCGGACTATTAACCCCCGCTGCCATATCAGGAGGAAAGCCATAGGTCTGTTCAAAAGCTTCTGCATTTGACGCAATCACTATAATTTGGCCGGGGTTTATAACATAGTCTGAAAGATCTATAGAAGAACTTACCTCCACATTGTTATTGGTGTATCGATCAATATGCCAACCCTTCAGTGAAAGCGGTTTATTGCCAGAATAGTAGAGTTCTAAAAATCTTGCAGAATTGTTGTTGTCCGGGTCGGCCAACTCTGAAATATAGATTTGGTCGGAAGTGAATTCGGTAACATAATCCTCACATCGCTTATCTGTAAATTTCACATCATCAAGGGATCGAATGATTAAACCCGGTTCATCATCAATTAAATATGTTATAGCTGTAATACTCCCCTTCCCTTCCGGAAGAGGTTCTTGGTAAAAATCGGAGTATCCACTATTGATCAACAGGATCTCATTGTCCGTGCAATCTAGGAGCTTACGAATTGTCTGAAGCTGTTTTTGAGCATAACTCGAATCTAATTCTTCTTCTGTAAATTCCATTTCCTCAAGACGAACGAGGGTATTTACCGGTTGGGTATGAATTTCTGAAATTGAAATAATTTTCGGAATTAAGGAAATAGATGCGTCACAGCTCTGTACGATGTGATTGGAAATGGCATGTCTGGGTATTCTTCCGGGTTGAAGATTTCCAAAGGATGTATAGGCACTACCTAATTTAAATACCCCCTTGGACTTCCCCATATAGAGGCCTTTTAAATAAAGTAATACTCTATCACCTTGTTGAAATATTAAATAGGAATCCCGTAATTCCACTTCCAATTGTATCCCAGCAGTAGGATTTGAGGGTTTATCCTGCAAGTGAAGGGCATTAAAAATATTTCCCGATCGATCAGAAGAGATGACATAGGCTTCAATAATCCAATTATCAATAATTTCTGCAGTGGTCCCGGAATAGCTCTCCAAAAGCTCCCTTAATGTGAAATTGGGAAGTACATCAGAGCTACAGTTCGTATCCGGCACAGTCCATTCATCCTGTTTAAGACAGGCAGTAACAGTAATTAGGAGAATCAAGAGATACTGATGAATGTTCTTTCTGTAAAGTGCTGTTTGGAACATTTTAAAAGCTAATTGCGAGATTTAAAAAGAATGTCCTGCCAAAGCCATACCAGTATTTATTACCGAAGGAAGGTGTCCCACTCAAATTGTCCCTTACCATTTGCCGGTAGTTTCCATTCCTGCTTTGTTCATAACCTCCTGATTTAAAGATCGAATTGAACACATTACTCACAGTGAGAAAAATACTGATATACTTCCCTTTACGCAGCCAGGATTTACCCCCTATAAGATTGAGCAGATAAACTGGGGGTAGTGACTCCTGAGCCAATAAATTTTGGAGTTGATCTTCAGAGATCCCAGGGAAAGGTCTTCCGTTTTCTGGATCTAGTTGGAAACTCTGAGTTCGTTTGATAAATGCCATATCTACGACACTATTTGCCAAATAATTTGCAGTACCTCCTATCCACCAATACGATGGATCCCGGTATTCCAGACCTATTGAGAGCGCTGTTTGAGGCCCCTGGTTTAATTGATATCCCTTTACAGTAGCAATACCCAGATCAATATTGCCGCCTGTCTGATTCAGGGTTTCATCTATCCCACTGGTATCAAAATTAATCGATACTGAGGGATCGCTGGCATATTCATGTCTTCCGATTGAGGCGGCAAGAGAAGCTTTTGTCGTAGGTGAAAGGTTTATTTCAAGGCCTGCCTCCAAACCTTTGTGCAACCTGTCCAGGCCGCTGGCTACTTCCTGCACGAATTCAGATCCCACCCCTGAATCCACGTAGAAAAAATTGATTTCTGTCCCGTTCATAAATCGGGTGTAGTAAGCTGATATCTTGCCTGTCAGCCCCGGCAGTCGGAGCAAGTAATTAACATCCAGACTGTAGATCGTTTCTACAGTTATATCGGGCACTATTAAATGGTTCTCCCTGGGATTGATATAAACGTACTTTAACGGCTGTACTTTGGTGCCAGCATAAGCATAGGCCTTAATCCAATGCCTGGAAGTAATACCATATGACAGGCCTCCTTTAATTCCCCAGGATTGAAATCGGATCTTCTCTCCGCTGCCATATGAATTATCTATAAATCGCTCATTTAAAAAAAGCCCGTCTCGCTGAAAACTCTTTTCAGCATATTCTCCAGCGACATAAAAATCACATTGTTTCCAATCGAAACGGGCTTGTAAAAAACTATTCCAATAATTTGTATTAATCGTGTAATGATAGCCAAAAAGGCCGCCTTTGTCCTTTTCGGCGGGCTCATTGAGGTTGTTTCGTGTATTACTAAATGAGTCTATATCCCGGAATTGATCTGCTCCGAGAAGATCAATAATTCGCGCAAAATTTCCGGCTTGAGAACGTTGCCAGAGAAACCCGTAATCAATCTTAAAGTTTTTACTGAGCTGAATATTCAGTACTGAATTGCCAGTGATTGTGGTTTCATCACTTACATCTTCCTGATATACGTAGGCAGCATCATTTTTTCTAGACGGGAGCGAATTAGCCCTGTACAATTCGGACCAGGGCCATTGCGGATTTTCAAGAAAGCCTATTCTGGCAGCTTCTGCGCCAATAAAATTCGCTCCAATCGGGCTATTGATGTTATAACTGGGTAAATAACGATAATAGGTAGGGTCGGGATTAGGGGCGTTGTAATATCCTACTCTGGTAAATCTCCTACTCCCCCATTGATAACCCAGAGATGTTCGAAATCGCAATTTATCTTTCGTTAAATCATAGGTTAGAAGAGCAAGGGGTTCGTGAATATTTCGGATTCGTGAAGTTCTGATAGTTCCTTCCTGCTCTCCCCAATAAGGGTTATAACCCGGACCCATAAGGCTGGCTACTTCATCCGTAAGCGCAGCTGTCCTTCCCCGACTATTATATGCACTAATAAGCGCAACTCCCAAGGTCTGTGCGCCGGATAAGGCAAGGCTAGCGGATAAAAAGACAGAATACGCATCATAAGGAGTGCCTGATACAAATCCTTCTTCAGCCCAGCGACGGGAAAAGGACATAGAATAAGCAAATCCTTTTCTTCCTTTTCCTGAATGGTAGGTGGCCATCACTCGATTCCGATATGTTCTATTTGAGACCGCAGTAGAAATACGCAGGCCGGGCCTGAAGTTTTGGGGTGACACATCAATAGCTGAAGTACCTAAGACTCCTCCAAAGGCGTGATCAGAAGCGTCAAGACCAAATGTAAATTCCTGATTTCTGGTCACATCATTGAGTCCGCCCCAATTGTTCCACTGCGGCCTACCGTCCCAGCTGCGATTCATCAGAATCCCATTAATCAGAATGAGTCCTTCTTTGGAATCATAGCCTCTGACCCTGAAGAAAGCCTGACTAAAATCAAAAGCTGCGCGTTTGAGGAAAACATCCCGTGTTGCCATCAATAACCCGGAATTTGATTCCAGATTCGATTCATCTTTTAAATCGGCTTCGGTAAGTGTCAACAAATTATCATTCTTCTCTTCTTCGAGATCGCGTTTGAGATATACCGGTCCTAAATGAATATCATCAGTATTAATGGTAAGGGGATATGTCTGTGTGATATAATTTTGTGCAGAGAGTTTGAGATATAAGCTTCCTTTTTTTAGGGTTTTAAGTCGGAATTCGCCTTCTTTATTGGAAATCGCAAACTCTAATTGTCCCTCGATCCAGATCCTGACACCTTCTAACCCACGTTTGTCCTGAAATTCAATTACCCGGCCCGTAATAAGAACCTCCTGAGCTACTCCTTTTTGAATGAGAATAAAAAACAGCACCACCAATATCATTGGTGTCGTACTATTTAATTGCTTATCCGTTCCGGGTAAATTCTTCATCATTCAGATTTTACACTGATCTCTCGTTTCATTTGGCCAATGTAAAGCCTGTTGCTGCAATCACCTTGCAAGTACAAAAGGTATATTGCCGCTGCTATTATTCTGCAAATATTTTATGGTGAATTTCTTCAATAGCTTCCTGGTCCTCCTATTTTGTTTATCAGCCTTTGGGCAAACTTCCAGATATCAGGTTAGGACAATTGCATTTTACAATCTGGAAAACCTGTTCGATACTATAGATGATCCAAAGACCTTTGATGAAGATTTTACGCCAGCAGGAAAGTATAAATGGACCGCTAAACGCAATAACGAGAAAATCGAAAATCTGGCTGGAGTTATTTCCGGTATCGGCTATCCGCTGAGAAAAAGTGCGCCGGATGTTGTCGGGATCTGTGAAGTGGAAAACTTTCATACTTTGTCAGACCTTGTCAATCATCCCAGCCTCAAGTCCAATGATTACGGCATCATCCATAAAGACGGGCCTGATGCCCGGGGCATTGACGTAGCCTTGATCTACAGAAAAGCTTCATTTATTCCTGTTAGTATACAGGCCCATCGTCTTATTTTGCTCAATACAAAACGATTTATAGAACCCACCCGATATCAGCTAGTTGTGTATGGTTTCCTAGAGGGTCTTCCTCTGTACTTCATTGTCAATCACTGGCCCTCAAGACGGGGAGGAGAACTCAGAAGCAGGCCCAACAGGATAGCTGCTGCAGAACTGAATTTAAAGATTATTGATTCTATTAAAAGAATTACCCCGGAACCTGTGATTATTGGGATGGGCGACTTTAATGACAATCCCAATGACTATTCTATGACTAAGGTACTAGCCACTAAAAAAGAGCGGGAAGGGATTGCTTCCCTGGATTTATTTAATCCTATGGCCCGTATGTTCAGAAAGGGTATAGGTAGTCTGGCATACAGGGATTCCTGGAGCCTGTTTGATCAGATGTACTTCACAGGTAATATGGTCAATGGAGAAAAGCCTTTTCAATTGTGGAAAGTAAAAATTTATGACCCGGCAGAATTAAAGATTAGTCGGGGCACTTACAAAGGCTATCCCTTTCGAACCATAACAGCAGGAAGATACACCGCTGGTTATAGCGATCATTTTCCGGTATACGCTTATCTGATCAAAGAAATAGAAACGCTACTCAGGAAGGATTAATTTTATATTTCGCCACTTTACCTTGATCCCGCCCCCATCGTGGATTTGCAGGGCTATGGCACCTTCTCCGGCACCGATGGCGGCATCATTAATACTGACCATTTGCACCCCGTTGAGCCATGAGGTAAGCTGATCTCCCATAACGCGAATTTTCAGGGTGTTCCACCGACCCTCTTGCAGGATCAGCTCTTTCTCAGCTTCCGGCTTAACCAACCAGCCGCGACCATAAGATTCATAGACTCCACCGGTATGCTTCCCCTTAGGTGCCACTTCTACCTGCCAACCACTTACCTTGGTGCCTTCAATGGTAGAGCGAATAAAGACTCCGCTATTGCCATCAGCCTCTTGCAGGAACTCCAGGCTTACTTCAAAATCTTTGTAGTGTTTATCCGTAGCCAAATAGCCGTACTGGGCATCCGGGCCACTCTCTGAGACCAACAGGCCGTCTTCAACATACCATTTTTCAGTACCGTAAACGGTCCAGCCCGTAAGGTCTTTCCCGTTGAATAGTTCTTTCTCCTGAGCTGTAAGTCCGGTTACCATCAGGAAGCTGAATAAAATTTGTATCGCTTTCATCATTTAAATTTTAATTGAACCATTGTGACCACGGAATTCTGCTGAGGATCAGGATAAGGCCTAGTCCGTAGAACAGGGCGATGCTTTTAAACTTTTTCTTTCCTTCCATAAATCGTTTATGACGAGACCAGCCTATGGTGATTAGCACAATGGCCAGAATATTGACAAAAGGATGTTCCACTGCCAGCAAGCGGGCTGCAGAATTCATGCCCCCCATACCGAGGTTTCGAATGGCCGACAAACCACTTGCGGAAATCCCCCAAAGGATCAGACCAATGAC
>JABDQM010000281.1 GCA_013042315.1 Flavobacteriaceae bacterium
ACAGGCATGCGATCTTGTAGTAAAAAACCATGATATGATGCTCGTCTATTCGATCGCGATGCTTGTTGATGCCGTACTCAATAATCCTCACCAGGTACAAGCCTTTTTCAAATGTTCCCTTTAGAAAATGTAAGTTGAGTTTATTCGCATTGATGTATAGAAAACTGAGGGAAGCTATGTTGTCATTGGCTGGAAATTCTTTTTGGGCCACGGTCTCCTCCAGCCTGGCAAGAACCGACTCAAACTGAGAGGCGTACTTTACGTAGAAGAGCGATTCCAGCAAATAGTGATTCCCCTTGAGGAAAAATACGGGATTTAAGGCGATCATTTCCTTGTGTTCGTAGAACAAATCGACCCACTTACTCGCGTATTTATAACAGGATAAAAAATCCTGTGTCAGAAAACTGTACCAGAGATGTGCCTTGTACAACCACAGCTTTTCGCGAAATCCAAGATCGTTAATGTTGTATTGGGGAAGATGGGCATCGAAGTACTCTTTTACGCGCTTCAGGTCTTCCTCACTTCTCACATAGCCCACCTTTAGCATCATTCCATAGAGCTGCAGAGAGAGGTTAGACAACTTGCTGGTCATGACGTTCCTTTCCGAGAGCATTTTGGCCTGTATGGCCAGTTCGTCTGCCCTGTCCGGTATACTCCTCGTGATATACTGTGTCTCTATAATTTTTTCAAGCTCAACAATTTCATAGGCTATATTCTTTTCCTCATTTTCAATGGCCGTTGATTTTACCTTATCCAGTATTTTCAGACTTTGTTTATAAAGGCCTTTCTGATATAAGATGGTCGCAAAATCGAGTTGTTCCCTAATTTGAACCCTGATATTCTGATTTACGGGATTTAAGCGAAGGCTGACGAGGATCTGTCGGTAAAGATGTGCTTTAAGATTAGAAAGCTGTGCTTTTTTTACGATTCCGCTGCCGAGGATCACGCTTTCATCATAGTTCTTCATCTTATCCATAAGGTTGAACAAGGCCAGGAATTTAGCATCCGTATTCACCCCTAATCGACCTACATACAGCTTAAATTGCCGCTTCTCCGATTTGGATAATGATTTAACTAAAACAAATAAGGCGTCCTTATTGACATTTGTCATCGTAAAATGATATGCTTATCTATCTGATTATCATAATGTTAACTACTATAAAAAGTATATTAACGTTGTAAATGCCTTACAATCACCGAATTGGTATAGATCGGTTGTAATACATTCGTTATGGTGAGTAAAATTAAGTAATTATAATGAGCAAAGATAAAGTATACATTTTTGACACTACCTTACGTGATGGTGAGCAAGTTCCGGGTTGTAAACTGGACACAAAACAAAAGCTGGTGATCGCGGAAAGACTCGATACGCTGGGGGTGGATGTCATTGAGGCAGGTTTCCCGATTTCTAGTCCGGGAGATTTCAATTCGGTCAATGAGATCGCCAAGATAGTCAAGAATGCTACCGTTTGCGGTCTAACCCGATCGGTAAAAAAAGACATCGAAGTTGCGGCTGAGGCGTTGAAGTATGCCAGAAAACCCAGAATCCATACCGGGATTGGCACTTCAGATTCACATATCAAATACAAATTCAATTCTACCAGGGAAAAAATCCTCGAAAGAGCGGTCGATGCCGTGCGTTACGCAAAGAGTTTTGTAGAAGATGTTGAATTCTACGCTGAAGATGCGGGAAGAACAGACAACGAATACCTGGCAAAAGTATGTGAAGAAGTCATCAAGGCCGGGGCAACTGTTCTCAATATCCCCGACACCACAGGCTACTGCCTGCCAGAGGAATACGGAGCAAAAATGAAATATCTGAGGGAGAACGTCTCGGGAATTGAAAAAGCGATACTTTCATGCCATTGTCATAACGACCTGGGTCTGGCTACTGCCAATTCTATTTCGGGAGTGATCAATGGAGCCCGACAAATTGAATGTACAATTAATGGCATCGGTGAACGAGCGGGTAACACTTCCCTGGAGGAGGTCGTTATGATTCTCAGACAGCATCCCTACCTTAAATTAGACACAGGAATAAACAGCAAACTGCTTTATGATACCAGCCTTATGGTTTCTGAAAAAATGGGAATGCCAGTACAGCCCAACAAGGCTATAGTGGGATCGAATGCTTTTGCGCACAGCTCAGGTATTCACCAGGATGGTGTAATAAAAAAGAGGGAAACTTATGAAATCATCGATCCAACGGAAGTTGGGGTAGATCATTCCTCCATCGTCCTTACAGCGAGAAGTGGTAGAGCCGCTTTGGCTTACAGGGCGAAGAATATAGGATATGAACTTACCAAAGTGCAGCTCGATGTCATTTATGAACATTTCCTGCGATTTGCTGACAGAAAGAAGGAAATTGTAGATGAGGATATCCACCAGATCATCGAAAATGCCAATATCAACATTGAAAGCATTGCCTGAATATGAAACTTAAAATTGCCTTGCTTCCGGGGGACGGTATAGGGCCTGAGGTAACTGCCCAGGCAGTAAAATGCCTTCAGGCTGTTGAAGAGACCTTTGGCCACGAATTTGAATACGTTGAGGCCCCTGTTGGTGCAGCTGCAATGGATAAGTCGGGCGATCCCCTACCCGAGAAAACACTTGCACTCTGCAAAAAATCTGACGCTGTACTCTTTGGAGCTATAGGCGATCCAAAATACGATAACGATCCCAATGCGAAGGTCAGGCCGGAACAGGGATTGCTGCGACTGAGAAAAGAACTCGGTCTTTTCTGTAATATCAGACCCATCAAGGTTTTTCCCACCTTAATGGAAAAATCTCCCCTAAAGAAAAAGGTGATTGCCGGGACCGATTTTGTCATTTATCGGGAATTGACCAGTGGTATTTATTTTGGCGATAAGTCGGTTAGCGAAGACGGTACCTCGGCTACAGACATCTGTACGTACACCGAAAGCGAAGTTAGTCGCATCGCGCACCTCGCATTTAAAGCTGCTAAAAGGAGAAGACAAAAACTTACCCTGGTAGATAAGGCCAACGTTCTAGAATCTAGTCGACTATGGAGACGTACTGTCGGAAAGATTGGAGAGAGTTACCCGGAAGTTGCGCTCGATTTTATGTTTATAGACAATGCAGCTATGCAATTGGTTTTAAAGCCAACACAGTTTGATGTGATCCTCACAGAAAATATGTTTGGTGACATTCTTTCTGACCAGGGCAGTGCTGTTGGAGGTTCCATTGGGTTATTACCCTCGGCTTCCACAGGAGACAATTTCGCCTTATTTGAACCGGTACACGGATCTTATCCCCAGGCAACCGGGAAGGACATTGCCAATCCGGTGGCCTCCATCCTATCTGCTGCTATGCTACTCGATCATTTTAAACTCGATGAAGAATCAAGGGCAATAGTTATAGCCGTTCTCAAATCGATAAAGAAGGGAATCGTATCGCCTGATCTGAACACCTCCAGTAAATACGGAACAAATCACATCGGGGATTTTATATCGGAAAACATCAGGGATTCTGAGGACTATCTCATCCTGAATAAAGAGAATATCTGGTTGGGTAAATCAACCATTATTTAATTACTTTTTTTTACAGCCACCATTTAAGTCCTTCTTTCCGGAAGGGCTTTTTTTATTCGGCCTGTAACTCTTGTACAAAGTCGTGAAATTCCTTTTTGAAGGTCAGGTATTTCTCACCTGTGGCAGGACCATTGAAACCGGTGTGAATCTTCCTCACCTTCCCTTGCTTGTCGATAAAAATTGTTGTGGGATAAGATAATATATGATTTAACATGGGCAGTTTTTCATTGGCTGCCTCTTTGTTGTCGCTCCCGTATTGGGCAAGGACAATAGGATAGGGAATTTTCAGACGGTCTATTAATCTCTCTATTCCGCGCATAGCCCTTTCCTCAGTTTTGGCATATTCAATGGCCAGGGCAATAAGCTCTAGATCATCGGAAGGATTGTTTTTGAGATAATCAACGAGAAATTTAGTTTCGTCCAGGCAATTGGGACACCATGTCCCCATGATCTGTAGAATAACAACTTTATCCTGGAATTGAGGATCTTCAGGAGATATATAATTTCCTTCCGTATCGGGAAAAGAAAAAGTTACCTTATCAAATCCTTCTTTTAAATACGTCAAGGTATCCTCAGCGGGCAATTCGAAATTCTCATTGCGAATGGCTTCAAAAGGTTCCTGAAAATGATTTCCTGAATAAAATACGCCATTCATGGTGCTGTCTGACACTTTTGCCAGAAAGAGGAATACATGTGCCCCGTCAAAGGTCGACAACTTGAGGGAATCGCCCTGCATTGTGCCTTCAAGGTACCTGTAGTCGCCTGTCGTAGTTCTGATCGTCCCTGTGACTTTGCCTTCCTCCTGTTGAAAAATACCTTTGGCGATGTAAGCATCATCTGTGTCCTTGCTGAAATCCGTCTCCCATATGCCTTCAACATTTTGAGTAGGAGGCTTTTTTCCCCTAAATCGCAAGCTGTCCCCGAAGACAGCCCTAAATGGAACATTCCTGTCCAGGTCATCTTTGATAAATTCACCTTCTATTAAATTCTCAGTGTAAATCCCTGCAATATACCCGTCGAAGACAGGCATTTGTATTGTAATTGAATCTCCCTTTAGTTTAAAATCATCAACGGAGACGGTCTCCTCTGCATTGTAAACCTCCATGGAATATCCTAACTCTCCTTTGTTTAGTAAAAAATTAAAAGGAAGCATATGGCCATCCTGCACCTCCATTTCAGCCCTCCATATTCCTTCACTAAGCATTGCTTTTTCTTTCTCCTGACAACTATAAGCGGTGAGAATGATTAGTAAGAACAGGTAACTCTTCCTCATGATTTTTATTTGAAGTGCAAATATCGAAATAAAACGCCAAACAAAATTTGCATAAAACGTGATGAAAGCGTCTTTCTGCTTTGAAAGTGAACACCCATTGTTTTATCTTTGGTCGCTTAAGAATCGTCCATGCAAATTTCTTATAACTGGTTGAAACAATTCCTCCAGCTTGATTGGGAGCCGACCAGAGTTGCCGAATTGCTCACAGACCTGGGATTGGAGGTAGAAGGTATCAACGATTTTGTTTCGATTCCCGGAGGATTGCAGGGAGTTGTTGTGGGTCATGTTGAAAACTGCATCAAACACCCCAACGCCGATAAGCTTCAACTAACTACTGTCGACATCGGCACAGCAAAGCCTTTACAGATTGTATGTGGTGCCCCAAACGTAGCAAAGGGACAAAAGGTTCCGGTGGCTACCATAGGAACTACTTTGTTCATGAACAATGGTGAATCCCTGAAAATTAAAAAAGGTAAGATCCGAGGTGAGGTAAGTGAAGGGATGATTTGCGCTGAAGATGAGCTTGGCCTGGGAGAAGATCACGATGGAATTATGATCCTGGACAAATCCATCGAAGTGGGAACGGCCTTGTCAGAATTATTTGAAATTGAACACGATCATGTTTTTGAGATAGGGCTAACGCCTAACAGGGCAGATGCCATGAGTCATTACGGTGTTGCGAGGGACTTGAAAGCCGGACTCCGACAACAGGGAATACAGAAGGAGATGCTTACTCCTTCACTGAGTAATTTCAATGTATCCAACAGATCTCTCAAAATTGCGGTCTCGGTAAATGATCCGAATCTGGC
Organism: Flavobacteriaceae bacterium; assembly: GCA_013042315.1. Taxonomy (GTDB): domain Bacteria; phylum Bacteroidota; class Bacteroidia; order Flavobacteriales; family Flavobacteriaceae; genus Muriicola. The sequence goes on from JABDQM010000281.1 coordinate 5,634, forward strand.
ACCGCGATACGCAGGAGTTACGATTAGTAACCTTATCGTACAGGCGTCCCCTAATTGGCTTAAAAACCGACTGCGGTCTATAGGTTTAAAGCCTATCAATAATGTGGTAGACGCTACAAATTATGTTCTGCACGAGCTGGGGCAGCCCCTCCATGCCTTTGATGCCAACCGCATCTTTGGAAAGGAGATTGTGGTAAGAACTGCCGCGCCGGGAACACGCTTTATGACCCTGGATGGAGAAGAACGCACCCTGCATGAGGATGACCTGATGATCTGTGACGGAGAAAAGCCCATGTGTATTGCTGGGATCTTCGGGGGAATAAATACCGGAGTGACAGAAAACACTAAATCCATTTTCTTGGAAAGTGCGTATTTCGATCCGGTCTCAATCCGTAAAACCGCCAAGCGTCACGGGTTGAATACCGATGCTTCCTTCAGGTTTGAGCGTGGTATAGACATCAACAATGTAGAATATGCCTTGCAGCGTGCCGCTTTACTGATCTGTGAACTCACAGGGGGTGAGATATCATCAGATGTGGTGGACCTGTATCCAAAAAAGAAAGAAGACAACCAGGTTTTTCTCAGGTTTGAAAAAATCAACAAACTCATAGGTCAGGAAATCCCGAGGGACGTGATAAAATCGATCCTGACCTCTCTCGATATCAAAGTAAAGAGTGT
>JABDQM010000282.1 GCA_013042315.1 Flavobacteriaceae bacterium
ATTCCGGAGAAGGCAATGATGTATTGTAGAATCCGACTGTTATTTAATACGTCAGAGATCGCCTGATAAGGTAGTTTCATGAGTCGGGCCTCTTCGTGAATCGACACAGATTTGTGCTCCGATTCGGATTCCAGCATGTTTTCCAGTGTTGGGATATCACCTGATTTTGGTAGTAATAGACGCATTAGAAGTGGGGCAATCAAAAAAAAGACTCCCAGTACTACAAGATTGAGAACAGAACCCAGAGTCTCCCCGGTTGAGATTGTTTGTTCCATCACTCCGGCTTCTTTGAGAAAATTCCCTTCGGTATTCAACAGTAAAGGAATAGAACTTGACAATCCGGCCACCCAAATAATGCTGGAGAAATAGACACAGGCAATCAGGAAAGGGTAGTGTATTCCCTTAATCCTCAAGGCGAGTTCTCTACCCAGAACAGCAGTTATAACAACCCATCCCCAGCTGATCAAACTAAAGAGGCCTCCCAGGAGAACGATCAGAAAGTAAACGTGCTGAGGCTTTTTAATCTTATTCGCCAGAACATCGATACCTTTATGTACAAGAGGCGAAAGTGCTATGGAATAGCCCGTTATCACCAACAGTACCATCTGCATTCCGAACTCGAGCAGAAGCCAGAATCCGTCGTACCACGAATTGATCACCTCAAGAGGGGTAGCCTCAACCCAGGACATGGCCAAGGCAGCTACGATCAAGGATAAGATCAATGCAAAGACAAAGGCATCTGGCATAAACCTCTGGAAGATATCTGTGAATTTCTGTCCTATTTTTTGAATCATAGTCGCCTTTAAATTTCAGCCAATAGTGAAAGGATATTTGAAGTGTCGAGTACAGTAGCAAATTCGTTGTGCAAGTTCGCCAAGGTTATCTCGTGAACTAGGGATGCTTCATATCTTTTTCCTTCCGGACTCAAGGTATCAAAAGTAGCCGTAGCGTCCGAAATAACAAAGGTGTGATACCCAAAATTACCGGCCATTCGCGCTGTTGATGAAACACAATGAGAAGTAGTTAGTCCAACAAGTACCAAATGGGATATGTTGAGGTCTTGAAGTATTTGGTGTAGAGGCGTATTGATAAATGCACTATTGCTATCTTTTTCAACAATGGGCTCTCCATCTTTTGGTGCTGTAATCTCTTTAAAATCATTCCCCGGCATTCCCTTGGTCAGGGGAGAAGGAGGCGTGCCATTGTGTTTGATATGGAACACAGGATACTTTTTCTCCCTCCAGAAGTTGAGAAGGACAGCAGCATTCTCTTCTGCATCCGGATTATTCCTTGCCCCTCCGTAGTAATCCAGTTCTTCCAGGCCCTTTTGGATGTCGATAAGAATCAGAGCCGGAGGTTGGTTTTTGTTCATGACCGAGTATTAAGTACTGAATTTTACGAAATCTTGTAAATCACCGGATTGAAGGCTTTTGATGCCACCACCACCTTATCTCCGGGCAGAATACCGTCTATTTCTGCGGAGTGAGCTACTACCTTTATCACATTCTTTCCTATTAAAACACTTACAATATAGATAACATCCTCCTGAATGAGTTGTAATACAGTTCCGGTAAATTGAAATTTACCACTTATGTGCTTTTCCATAAACAATTCCCCTGGTGGACCTACCTGAGAGATATGCCCCTCGTCCAGGATGATCGTCATATCTGAGAGTTTTATGATTTCCGTAACATCGTGACTCACCATGATGGTTGTTAAGCCCTGGTTTTTATGGGCTTTAAGAATGTATTCCTGCAGGCTTATACGCATGCTAGTGTCCAGAGCTGCCAAGGGCTCATCAAGGAGTAAGACATCGGGCTTTTGAGCCAGGGCCCTGGCCAGGGCAACCCTTTGTTTCTGGCCCCCGGAAAGGGTATCCGGCTTCCTGTTTTCAAGCTCCAGAAGATGCATTGCCGATAAAAGCTCATCTACTGTATTTTCAGGATCTTTTTTATTGCTCGCAAATTCCAGGTTTTCTTTTACCGACATATTGGGAAAGAGGGCGTAATCCTGAAACACATAGCCGATATTTCTTTTTTGGGGTGGGAGATTGATTTTTTTCTCTGAGTTATACCATGTTTTGTCTTGAAAGGAAATGAATCCCTTATCGGGTGTTAGCAAACCTGCTAAACTTCTCAACAAGGAGGTTTTTCCGGAACCCGAAGGCCCATAAACTGTAAGCAGTGACCCTTTCGGAATGTTCAGTTCTGCATTTAAGGAGAATTCACCCCCTGCGGCACTGAGTTTTTTATGGATCTGAGCTTTAATCATTTCCAGAAGCGTTTTAAATAACCCCCATTGACGAGATAGACCAGCAGGAGCAAGGCAAATGTCAGGGTAAATAAGATTAATGAATAGGTATTTGCGGCCTCATAGTTAAGCGATTCTACTTCGTCGTAAATGGCAATGGAAGCCACCCTGGTTTCGCCGGGAATATTTCCTCCTATCATCAGCACCACCCCAAATTCTCCAACGGTATGCGCAAAGGCCAGAACAATTCCGGTAAGGAGTGATTTTCGGATGTTAGGCAGTAATACTCTAAATAATTGTACGCTAGCTGATTTACCCATAGTTGCAGCTGCTTCAGAAAGTGAAGGAGGCAGGGAAGAGAGTCCGGCCTGTATGGGCTGTACCATAAAAGGCAGGCTGTAAATCACGGAGG
>JABDQM010000285.1 GCA_013042315.1 Flavobacteriaceae bacterium
GGGGCTCTGAAGCCGGTAGATCCGTTAAGCGTTATTTGAGTCGACTGGTTTGGGAACCAGCTCAAGCCCAAACTTCCTGTTAATGCCTCATTATCAAGTTTTGCCTCCTCAAAGGGGAAGGGATAAAATGTAGTATCAAATTCAGCATTGATCCACACATGGCTGTACCTGAGTCCGGATAGTAGTGTTAGATTGGGCATGGCCTTGTACTCGGCGTTCACGTATCCTGCAAGGGTTTGCCAGCTTGATCCGTCAGGATATCGCGACGCGGCTTCTTCCTCCTGATTGCTCTCAATATTCAATTGACTACCATCAGAATGTACCCTGTTAAAGATATATTCGCCTCCGTAATACAGTCTCAGATCACCTATTCTCTTATTCTCAAAATCGAGGTTAGCCGAAATAGCATCCACTTTCTCATTGGTTTTGTTCAGGATCGCATCCTGAAAATCACGATCGTTACGACTTTCCTCAAAGCGCTGATAGGCCGTTGTTAATTTTAGGCCGTCATAAAATTTGCCGCTCCCCTTTTTGTAAATCTGCAGATTTCCCATAAACCACTTTTGCGGTCCGTAAAACCATTCTGCAGATCGAAGTCCGGCACCTTCATTATCCGGCCTGATCAGGCGGTCATAACGCGAGTAATTCGAAGTCTCTGAAAAGTGCAGCCCGAGATCGTATTGCCAGTCAGTATCCGGTCTGAAGGCTATTTTCTGTAAAAAGTTGATCTGATCATATCCCGTTGGTGTTTGCAGCTTCGGTTTTCCATTGTTCACCAGCACATCCGTTCCGTTTTGCCGTTGCGCGAATTGATCTCTGAGGTATCTTTCTGGACCGTGACTTCCCATGCGCAGATCATCGAAACGGTTATAGGTAAGACTACTCAAAGAAGCCCATTTTTTTGAGGCGATATTCACATCACCGTGTACAGTATTTTCATTATTAGCGCTGGCATATCTAAAATCGGCATTCCCACTTACTAAAACCGTATCGACGCGAGGCAATTGCGGTTTTAAGGTGTAGAAATTCATTACGCCCCCTATGGCATCACTTCCGTAAATAACAGAACCCGGGCCAAATACCACTTCGGTATTTTTTATCGTAAAGGGATCTACAGAAATAACATTTTGGATATTTCCGCCCCTGAAGATTGCATTATTCATACGAACCCCATCAACTGAAAGAACCAGGCGATTGGTAGCGAACCCCCTGATCATAGGGCTTCCTCCGCCAAGCTGACTTTTTTGCACAAATACCTGTCCGCTGTTTTGCAATAGGTCTGCAGAGGTTTGGGGATTGGTAAATGAGATGTCTCCGGCACTAATTGAAGTTACTTTTTGAGGAATATCTTTTTTCTGCTGTTCCCATTTGGAGATTGACATCACCACAGCCTCTAATTGCTCAGTTTTGGGGATCAACTCTATCCTGCCACCTCTTCTGAGAATCTGATTCTTGTTGGCTATTTTATTTTCGTAGCCGATATGACTAATGGTGAAGCGTTCTGATCCATTAAAGGCTGACAGATCACAAATACCGTCAATGTCTGTAATCAATGTTTTACTCTTATTGTCATTGTAGAGCAGGGCATTGACCAGGGGTCTTTTCGTTTCCCCGTCTAATACCTTTATCTCCTGCGCGCTGGCGCAAAGTAGCACAAAGAAAAATCCAATGCTTAGTGTTAGGCGCATGCTCAATTGAAAACTTCATTTAAAACCTCAAGAGATCTGGGTTTTCTAAAACCGTGCAAATGTAATTCAAAATACAGGACCAATTTCTGCAATAAAGCCTGCCTCTCTTCCTTCCTGATCCTGATTGTTTGAATAGCATCAAAATTTGTGCCTAAGAGGGCCCTGAAGAGGTCTAATTCTCGCCCTGTCAAAAGGGGGTTAAGAGTGGGCTGCAAAACAAAGCGGCCATCCTGAAGGTCAAAATATTCAGTTATGGGTTCTGAAATATCGGGATAGAAGCCCAGATACTTACTTACTTGCAGAAGGAAGTACAAATGAAAATTCCCGATCTGATCGTGATGGTCTGCCCATTGAAAGGCGGCTTCTAAAAATTGATATAGGCCTTCATTCTTTTCTTCCTCATAGATACTGTTTCCCATCATTTCTGCGAGGAAAAAAGCCAGCGCATTCTTGACAACATCGGAATGCAATGTCTGGTAGGGATAGATGATCTTAACTTCCTGCAGACGCTCCATACTACCTTTGTTCCTATGGACAGCGACAATTTCCAATTGCGTTAAGGGAAGGAAGTAGGCCGATTTCAATTTTCCTTTTTTCGATCCCATCACCCCTTTGAGCAAGTAGGTCTTTAATCCGTCTGATTTCGTAAACATCTTTACGATCAGGCTGGTATCACTGTATTTCAGGGAAGAGAGCACAATTGCCCTGGTAGTCACTCGCATTAGAAATAGATTGCGCTTAAAAGTACAAAAAAGCCCCCTGAGAGAATCCAGAGGGCTATTTCATTTTATGTTGAGGAGATTATATCACCCCTTGAGCCAGCATGGCATCGGCCACTTTAACAAAGCCGGCGATGTTAGCACCTTTAACGTAATTGCAATATCCGTCATCTTCTTTTCCGTATTCAATACAGGAGTCGTGGATATCCTCCATGATCCCTTTCAGACGCTCATCTACTTCTTCTCTTGTCCAGCTTATTCTCAGGGAGTTCTGAGACATTTCAAGTCCGGAGGTAGCTACTCCCCCTGCATTTGAAGCTTTTCCGGGAGCAAAAAGTATTTTGTTTTCGTGGAAAGCGTGAATGGCATCGGGCATAGAAGGCATGTTAGCTCCTTCAGCGACGCAAATGCAGCCGTTTTTAATGAGAGCTTTTGCTCCGTCGCCATCAAGTTCATTCTGTGTAGCACAGGGCAGGGCGATATCACAGGGCACTTCCCAGGGAGTTTCCCCTTCGTGGTAGGTGGCAGAACTAAATTTATCCACATACTCTGAAATTCGACCTCTTCGGTTGTTTTTCAGGTCCATTACCCATTCCAGCTTTTCTTCATCAATACCGTCTTTATCGTGAATATACCCACCTGAATCGGATAGGGTAACCACTTTTCCTCCTAACTGAAGTACTTTTTCGGCAGCGTACTGAGCAACATTTCCCGAACCTGAGATGACCACACTTTTACCTTCAATGCTCTCATTTCTTGTCTTTAACATGTAGTCGGCAAAATATACGGTCCCGTATCCTGTTGCTTCAGGTCTGATTTTTGAACCTCCCCAGGAAAGACCTTTTCCCGTTAGTACACCGGTAAATTCATTTTTCATTTTTTTGTACATCCCAAACAAGAATCCGATCTCCCGGGCACCTACACCAATATCACCGGCCGGAACGTCTGTATTAGGCCCGATGTGCCTGCATAACTCGGCCATAAAAGAATGACAGAAACGCATGACCTCATCGTCGCTTTTTCCTTTAGGATCAAAATCGGATCCTCCTTTTCCTCCACCCATGGGGAGTGTGGTTAAGCTGTTTTTAAATACTTGTTCAAATGCGAGGAATTTCAGGATGCTGGCATTCACTGTAGGGTGAAATCGCAGTCCCCCTTTGTAAGGCCCTATGGCGGAATTCATTTGAATTCGGTACCCCCTGTTTACATGTATTTCCCCATCGTCATCGACCCACGCAACTCTGAAGGACAATAAACGTTCGGGCTCAACCATGCGCAGCAAAATATTTTCTCCGCTGTAAATTTCATGTTGGGCAATGTAAGGGATTACGGTCTCCGCTACTTCCTGTACGGCTTGGATAAATTCGGGTTCATGTCCATTTCTACCCTTAACCTCATCCATAAAGGCTTTAATTTTTGCATCCATAAGTTTTTTGCTATTTAAAGGCTGTTGTTAGATTGACAATATAACATCAAAATTATATTATTTATATAATTAAAAGGTGTTTTTTCTACCTATTTGACAATTTGCCTAGCCAATGGCTTGTTCGAGATCAGCGATAAGGTCATCGGCATCTTCTATTCCCACACTCAGGCGGATAAGAGCATCTACAACTCCACTTTTCTCTCTTTCCTCTTTCGGAATACTCGCGTGAGTCATACTCGCCGGATGCCCCGCAAGACTCTCCACGCCTCCCAGGGATTCTGCCAAGGTAAAAACCTCGAGTTTTTCTACTATGCTGACAGCATCTTTAAAAGAACTTCCTTTGGGAATGAAGGAGATCATCCCACCGAAATCACTCATCTGTGTTTTGGCAATATCGTGGTTGGGATGGTCTTCAAAACCTGGCCAGTATACTTTTTCGATCTTGGGATGATCTTTGAGATATAAGGCTATAGCTTTCCCGTTTTCACAATGCCTTTGCATCCTTACATGCAGGGTTTTTATTCCCCTCAACACCAGGAAACTATCCATAGGCCCGCAAACTGCCCCGCTTGCATTTTGAATAAAGTACAACTTATCGGCTAAGTCTTTGTCCTTAACTACTAAGGCACCAACAACTACATCGCTGTGTCCTCCCAAATATTTGGTCGCAGAATGCATTACGATGTCGGCTCCGAGCTCCAAAGGCCTTTGCAGATAGGATGTAGCAAAAGTGTTATCCACGGCCAGTAAGAGGTCGTGATCTTTAGCCAGTTTCACCGCCCCTTTGATGTCTATAACATTCATCATCGGATTAGTTGGGGTCTCTACCCATAACAACTTTGTTCTGGAATTAATCTTTTCAGCCACCTTATTCAGATCCGTCATTCCAACAAAATGAAAAGTGATCCCGTATTTCTCAAATACCTGCTTAAACAAGCGGTAGCTCCCTCCGTAAAGATCATTGGTGGAGACTACTTCATCACCGGGGGAAAGTAATTTTATAACCGCATCTATGGCAGACAAACCACTGGCAAATGCCAGACCGTAGTTTCCGCTTTCTATGCTGGCCAGGGATTGTTCCAGAGCCGTTCTCGTTGGGTTTGCACTTCTAGAATATTCGTAGCCCTTGTGCCCTCCCGGGGTCGATTGTGCATAGGTAGAAGTTTGATAAATCGGAGGCATTACAGCACCATATGCCGCATCTGGTTCTTGTCCTCCGTGTATAGTCTTACTGTTAAATTTTAGTGTTTTCTTACTCATATTTTTCGAATGAAGTCACAAAGGTATCGTTCTGCCCTGTATTTAACCAATCCTTTTTTTTAGATGAAATACACCTTGTGTAAGAAGGGTCCAATATAGATTATGCCTTAGATTTGTAAGAACTAAAGAACCCTGCTTAATGAAGTTTCTAAAACCTCTGTTTGTCTTATTCGTATTTGTGATCTTTACTTCATGTGAAGAAGAATCGACACTCGTAATGGAGCCTGTTGTATATACCAATGCTCCGTGCAACAGCTGCCCGGAAATTTCCATTAACTATCCCCGGATACTAGAGGATACTAAACTGGGAAGAACTGTAAACTCGGTAATAGAAGCAGAGATCATTGAATTACTCACTTTTGCAGATAGTCTGGAGGTTAGTAACCTCAATGAAGCCGTTAATTCATTCACCCTTGGATATTCAGAGCTAAAAGAGGTTTATCCCGATGAGACGGTGCCATGGGAAGCAAATATTGATGCGGAGGTATCTTTTGAGAACAGACGTGTACTGTCAATTAAACTGGACTCCTATTTGTTTACCGGAGGAGCTCATGGATACTCGGCTTCTCACTTTCTGAATTTCGACATAGAAAAAGGAGAGGAAATTAATACTCGGGAGCTTTTCAGAGATCTTCTCGCCTTTCGTGCATATGCTGAAACCAAATTTCGGGAAAAGGAAAAAATTCCTATAGATGCGCCTATCAACAGTACCGGGTTTATGTTCGATCGCGACACATTCTACCTACCGGAAAACATCGGCCTTACCCCCAAAGGCATTCTGTTATTGTACAACCAATACGAAGTTGCCTCCTATGCCGATGGACAAATACAACTTTTAATTCCCTTTAAGGAAGCCAAGAAATTCGTTTCTCCAGGAATGAAACTCTGAATTAACCCCTGGAAGACATTATTTTCTGTATGCCGAGGATGGTCCCGTAGTGTAATCCCAAATGGAAGTGATTAAAGGCAATCGCATCCTCTACACAATTCAGCGTGACCTTTGCACTTGTAGTGTAGGAAATAAAATCCTCGAAGATTCCTTTATTATAATCCTCTTTTATCAAATCAGGAGTGAGCAGCAATGCTTCGGTAACCTGCTTAACTGTTTGAGGATCTACTTCTTCCTCGGGAAAAGTTCCCTTGCTGTATTTCTCGATCAGTTTATCCTCAAGCCTCATAGGCAGCTTACTGAGTTTGTAGATGAGTAATTGCTCTGTGACAAGGGCATGTGCTATATTCCAGAAGATATTATTCTTATGAGATTTTGGAATGGCAAATAATTGCTCTTCAGGGCTTTCTGTGAGTACCCTGTGGTAGATGTCGTGCAATTTTGAGGTAATGTTGAAAAGGTTTTCCATGACTTCATTTTGATAAAAGTATAACTTTTGACCATAATTGGGTTTCTTTGCAACTGGAGATTCTCCCCACATAAAATGACAAGCCGATGAAAGGGACATTTTATTATTTAAGCACTTGCGATACCTGTAAACGAATTATTGGCGAACTCGATTTGCCCCAGGGGGTTACCCTGCAGGACATTAAGACAAATCCGCTATCTGAAGCACAACTCCTTGAACTGAAGGCCCTGGCCGGAAGTTACGAAGCACTTTTTAGTAAGCGTGCGAGAATGTACAAAGAGCGTAATCTCAAAGATCAGCAGCTGACGGAATCGGATTACCACAAGCTGTTATTGGAACACTACACTTTCCTGAAAAGGCCTGTCCTGCTTATCGGAGAGAAGGTCTTTATTGGCAATGCTAAAAAAACCGTGGCCGAGGCCAAAGAAACCCTTCACCCTTGACAAAGAGAACTCTGGCCCTTCTCGCAGCGCTGGGAGCCACCGTCATTTACGGCCTAAACCATACCATCGCCAAAGGCGTAATGCCCATCTACGTAAAGCCCTTTGGGTTTATTATGATTCGCGTTCTCGGTGCAACAGCTCTATTTTGGGCTATCTCCTTGCTGGGACCGCGTGAAAGGATTGAAAAGAAGGATTGGGGCCGACTCCTTCTCTGCTCGATTTTTGGGATGGTGATCAACATGCTCGCCTTTTTTAAAGGCCTCGAATTGTCTACTCCAATAAACAGTTCCGTGCTGGTAACGACCACCCCGATAATTGTTGTCGTCCTATCTGCCCTTCTTATTCAGGAACGTATTAGATTATTTAAAGGCTTGGGAGTCATCATTGGTCTTGTGGGTGCTTTGGGCCTTATCATCTACGGGCAGGAAGTAAGGCAGGATGCGCCTAATATTCCGCTGGGGAATATGCTGTTTCTGGTCAATGCACTCTTCTTTGGCCTCTACCTCATCCTGGTGAAAAAACTAATTGCCAAATACCATCCTTTCACCCTGATGAAATGGCTCTTTCTGTTAGGAATCTTTATTAACCTCCCTGTGGCACTACCTGATTTTCTTGAGATTTCATGGACTACACTGCCTGGCGAAGCCCTGTGGAAAATAGCCTTTGTTGTATTAGGCACCACCTTTTGCACCTATCTCTTTAACGCGTTCGCCCTTACACAACTCAAAGCCTCAACGGTAAGTGCTTTTATCTATGTACAGCCTTTGGTAGGAATCGTTTTTGCAGTGGTCAGTGGAAAAGATGAATTGAGCCCTGTAAAGATCATAGCCGCCCTAATGGTTTGTCTTGGCGTTTATCTGGTGAGTAAAAAACCTAAGCCAGATCCTTCGGTATCTTCTTAAATTTTCGCGTATCCTCCTTTGTTAGCAGTTTGAAATTTTCAGCCCTTTCAAATTCCAAAAATCTATTGAGTAGCTCTCCCTTAAGAGGAATTAGTTTACGGGTTTCCAGACTTATCCAGGCGCCCATCATTTCGCAATGCGCCACATTCTTCCCGTCTGCCCTATAGAAGTTATGTTGGAATTCAAAAAACATCCCGTCTTCACTCATCCCCGTGACTTCCACAGATACTTTTATTGGCTTTCCTGGAAAAACTTCCTTGAAGTAGTACATATGCTCGTAGAATACCACCGGACCTATTTGATGCTCAATCAAAGTTTTATGATCAAATCCCATCTCCATGAGAAAAGCCATACGGGTGTGACTCATAAAGTTGGTATAAGCACTATTAGCCATATGACGATTGGCATCCAGATCGCTCCATCGCACTTCAAATTCCTTAAAATAAGTCATCTTTTTCTTTTTTGAAGCGGTAAAAATACTATTGTTTTCTCTTTCTAACGGAGGCTGTACAAAAAATTAATCCCTATTTTTAGCCCTTAATATGAACGAATGAATTCAAAACCAGCCTTTATAAAGTCCCTTTCCCTACCTGCCATTGCAGCGCCTATGTTCCTGATTTCAGGACCAAATTTAGTTGTGGAATGTTGCAAAAACGGAATCGTCGGAACCTTTCCTGCCCTCAACCAGCGCAGTAGTGAAGGCTTTGAAGAATGGTTGATAGAAATTAAGGAAACCCTGGCCGACTATGAAAAACAGAGTGGTAAAAAAGCAGCGCCATTCGGGGTGAACCTCATCGTGCATCCTACCAATCCCAGGTTGGAGGCCGACTTAAAACTCTGTATCAAACATAAGGTGCCTATCATCATCACCTCTCTGGGGGCTGTATCACAGGTGGTTGATGCTGTACACAGTTACGGTGGCCTTGTATTTCACGATATTATAAAAAAGCGGCATGCTGAAAAGGCTGCCGAAGCCGGGGTTGACGGACTGATTTTAGTAGCTGCCGGGGCGGGTGGCCACGCAGGGACTATTAATCCCATGTCTTTGGTCGCTGAGATTAAAAAATTCTTTGACAAAACCATTATCCTGTCAGGATGTATTTCTACCGGACGCGACATTGCTTCTGCTATGCAAATGGGGGCAGACCTAGCCTATATGGGTACCCGTTTTATCAATACAACAGAAAGCAAAGCCCCTGAAGAATATCGCAAAATGATCATTGAAGCCGGAGCAAGTGATGTGGTCTACACTGCTGCTATTTCGGGAGTACACGCCAATTTTCTGGGGGCAAGCCTTAAGGCTGCAGGAATTTCAGAGGAAGATCTGAAAAAAGACCGGAAGGTCGATTTCGGTAAAGAACTCGATACCGAAGCTAAAGCCTGGAAGACCATCTGGTCAGCAGGACAGGGTGTGACTACTGTAGAGAATGTCTTACCCGTAGCAGAACTCATAACTCAGCTCAAACACGAATTCAGGGAGGCTATAGAAGCTCAATCCCAACTCCTCAAGCTTTATTCCTAAAGCCGTTATCCATGCCGGAGCTGCAATCAAAGTACAAGCCCCCCTTACTCTTCAGGAATGGCCATGTTTCTACCGTTTACTACGGCTTATTTCGAAAGATTGACGATTTCAAACAAGAACGCGAACGTCTGGAACTTTCCGATGGAGATTTTATGGATCTCGACTGGAGCTACGCAGATCAACCATCTTCCAAGGTAGTAATCCTGCTCCACGGGCTGGAAGGACATGGCCAGAGACCTTATATTACAGGTAGCGCTAAGCACTTTAATCAGGCAGGGTACGACTGTTGTGCGGTTAATTTTCGCGGTTGCAGTGGGGAGCCAAACCGACTTTATCGTTCCTATCATTCCGGGGCAACAGAAGATCTGGATGCCGTAGTTGAACATATATTGGAAAGCAAAACATATCCAGAACTGTATATCAAAGGCATTAGTTTGGGCGGGAACATGGCACTAAAATACGCAGGAGAAGGAAGGGAGCTTCCTCCCTCCCTTAAAGCTATTGTGGCTGTTTCGGCCCCTGTTGATCTCTACAGTTCCCTCAAGGCGTTGATGTCATGGAAGAACATCCCCTATGCCCGGAGATTCAGGAAACACCTGGTAGCGAAACTCAAGGCAAAGCAACCGCAATTCCCTGAGCTATTGCCAGACCACGAAATCCAAAAGATAAAGACCCTGAAGGATTTTGACGATATCTACACCAGCAGAGCCCACGGTTTTGTAGATGCCCGTGATTATTACGCTAAGTGCAGTGCCTTGCAATTCCTGAATAATATTGAGATAAGGTCACTCATAATTAACGCTCGCAACGATTCGTTTTTAGGGCCGGAATGTTATCCGTACAAAGAAGCCACTGCTAATGAAAATATTTATCTGGAGGTACCCGAATACGGAGGTCATGTAGGGTTTTACGATGCTCAGAACATCGCCTATACCGAAAAAAGAGCGTTAAAGTTCTTCGAGCAAAATTAAGTAGAGGCGAATTTCATATCTTAGTCAGAATAAAATATATGTACCGATGAAAAAAATACTACTGGCAACGGTGTTGGGCTTTTTTGCTCTGAGTTGCGGCGAAAAAAAAGAAGAGAAAAAAGAAGGTTTTGAAATGAGTCGAACCAAAACTACCACCACTACCGAAACCAAATCTGAAGGGGTACCGGTAGATATGGATAATAAAGGTATTGGTCCTATTACCGAGTTGACATTTCCAGATGAAATAGATCAGGAGATGGCCGCCAGGGGCGAGGCTAAATTCAATGCCATCTGTACAGCTTGCCACATGGCCGAACAACGGATGATCGGTCCGGCTATGGCCGGTGTTTACGAAAGGCGTAGTCCGGAATGGGTGATGAATATGATATTAAATCCTGACGTTATGCTTCGTGAGGACCCTATCGCCATGGCCCTCCTAAAGGAGTATAACAATGCCATTATGCTCAATCAAAACTTAAGCCAAGAGGAAGCGCGGGATCTTGCAGAATATCTGCGAACTCTTTAGCCCTTAAAAAAATATTACGGCGCCCTTGTCCTTCTAACGATGAAGGTAAGGGCGCTATTTTTTTTAGTCTCTGCCCTGTTTCTGTCGAACGCCGGATCAGAGTGAAGATCACCTGCAACATTGCCGAGAACAAACAGCCCTAAATTTTGTATTTTAAGGCAAACTATTCAGGATGTGGGAAGAACAATTAAAGGTCTACGATCAATTGGTAAGTAAATGTCCACGTTTTGAGCGAAAGGGGAAGACCATGCCCTACACTTCTGCTAATGGGTATATGTTTTCACAATTAAATAAAGCCGGCGAGCTTGGGATCCGATTCTCAAAAGAAGTGCAGCAAAAATATATGGAAGTGTACAACACCACCCTTTTTAAATCCTACAATGCCATAATGCAGGGATATATCCTGATCACTGAGGAAATGATGAAAGATCACAACCGTATAGTGGAGCTTCTCAATGAAAGTTACGATCATGTGAAAAGTCTTCCTCCAAAATAATCGTATTAAACTCTACAAATTAAATTCATCAATCAAAATCGAAATCAAATGAAAATCAAGCTATCCTTATTATTGTTGATTCTTCTCAGTACTGCTCTCAGATCACAGAAGATCACCCGGCAAGTTGAAAACTACACCGACACCTATGTTAAAACCGGGGATTTCAGTGGTTGTATTCTTATAACCAAAGCAGGACAAACGATTTACAGCGGTTGTTTTGGCAAGGCCAACCAGTCTTTTGGTGTGTCCAATTCATTACAAACTAAATTTAAAATTGGTTCCGTTTCAAAACAGTTCACCGCGGCTGCTATTTTGGTACTTGAGCAACAAGAGAAATTAAAGACCTCAGATAAGCTTTCCCAATATTTTCCGGAAATACCCAAAGCCGAAAAGATTACCCTTGAGCAGCTGCTTACCCATACTTCTGGGATTACGGACATTTACAATATCCCGGATTTTAATCAACTTTCTTTAAGGAATAAGAAAATCTCTGATATTGCCGGCTTAGTACTGGAGGCAGAACTTGAATTTGAGCCAGGCTCTCAATACCGCTATTCAAACGGGGGATATGCTATCCTCGCAGAAGTGATAGAACGCCTAAGCGGAGAATTGTACCAGGATTTCTTAAAAAAGCATCTATTTATTCCGTTGAAGATGGACAATACCGCTCATGCGAGGAGCAATGAGGTAGTGGCAAATCTAGCTGTAGGTTACGATGCGCTGGATTACAAGGATCTGAAAATCACCACCTATCTCGATCCCGAAATCCTCAAAGGTGGAGGTTCTCTCTACAGCACTGTTGAAGACATGCAGCGTTGGATCAATTCCATCAAGGAAAAATCTTTGCTGTCTGGATCGTCCTATGACAAAATGTTAAAAGATTACGGCCACGGTTATGGCCTTGGAATCTCTGTTTACACTTCCAATGAACAGGATGTTTTTGGGCACGACGGTCGGATCAACGGATATATCGCAGACTATCTGCACTATCGGGAATCTGATGTCTCTATCATTATTCTGGGTAATATACAGACGGGCGTCGCTGATTTTTTCAGAAGCGATATTGCAGCAATCGTATTTGGGAAAGAGTACAGGAGCAGGGCTAAGACGGCACTTCCAAAAATTGACGGAGAAATAAACCCCAAACCTTATTTGGGTACTTACGCTTTTGGTCCCAATTTTAAAGTGTATGTAGAATTAATGGATGGCAGCATACAGGCTAGAGCCAATGAAGGAGGATATTCCGAATTGGTTCCGCTTATAGACGGCCGATTCTTCAGTCGGACCCTCTATGCCTATATCGATTTTAAAAAAGACACCTCCGGATCCGTCACCAAAATGTTGTGGATCAACAATGACGGAAATACATTTGAAGGAGTGAAGGAATAAAAGAAAAAGATCAATAAAACTCATCATAAAACATTCAACTTTTACCTTACATATGCTGCATCACAAATCTTTCCTTCATCAGTTCTTTGGTCTTTCCCTTCACTACCGGCCCATTTAGTAGTACTTTTGCAGCCTGAAAGAAACAAAATGACGTTTAAAGACCTAAACCTTATTCCTCCCATCCTTAAAGCGCTGAGGGATGTAGATTACACTACCCCAACTTCCATTCAAGCCAGTGCAATTCCCCTTGTCCTAAATAAAGAGGACGTTATTGGGAGTGCTCAGACAGGCACAGGGAAAACAGCTGCTTTTGCCATTCCCATTCTTCAGCATTTGGCCAACCAACCGCAAAACAGCAAAGGGAAAAGAAAGGTACAAGTCCTGGTTGTGACCCCTACACGAGAACTCGCCATACAGATTGCTGAGAGCTTTACCAACTACGGAAAATATACTCATTTGAGGAATACCGTGATTTTCGGAGGGGTCTCACAAGGCGCTCAAACCAACGCTTTGCGCAATGGAGTAGATATTTTAGTTGCCACCCCCGGTCGCTTATTAGATCTGATGAATCAGGGATTTATTACCCTCGATCATATAAAATATTTTGTTCTGGATGAGGCAGATCGCATGCTCGATATGGGCTTTATCCACGACATCAAAAAGATCATCGCCAAACTTCCCAGGGAAAGGCAGTCGCTCTTCTTTTCTGCCACTATGCCCAAGAGCATTGTAAAACTGTCTAATGAGATATTAAGAAACCCCAAGAAAGTGGCGGTGAGTCCAGTTTCTTCAACGGCGGAAACCATTCAACAGTATTTATATCCCACCAACAAGGCGAGTAAAAAAGACCTGCTATTTTATATCCTTCAGAATCCGGAAATGGAGCAAGTTTTGTTGTTCTCCCGCACGAAACACGGGGCCGACAAGATCGTCCGTAACCTTCATAAAAATAAGATTGAAGCTACTGCCATCCACGGAAATAAGTCGCAGAATCAACGCCAGAGGGCCCTTAAGGATTTTAAGGAAGGAAAAAAAAGGGTACTGGTGGCTACGGATATAGCCGCGCGGGGGATCGACATCGATAAACTAAGGCACGTAATCAACTACGACATTCCTAATGAGCCTGAGACCTATGTTCATCGTATTGGCCGATGCGGCCGTGCAGGGGAAGAAGGAATCTCTATTTCGATTTGTGAACCAGAGGAAAACGCCTATATCACCGACATAGAAAAACTCACCAGGCAAAAAATTGAAATTATATCTGATCATCCCTACCCACAAACCGATCGGCCTATGAATGCGGCGGAAAAGAAAGAGGCAGAAAAGGAAAAAAAACGCAGAAAACAAGAATTTTTTGCAAATCGGAACAAAAAAAGAGGAGGACAACAGGGATTTCGGAAGAAGAGAAGGTAAATTTCTATCTTGAAAATCAACAATCGAATCCTTTCATTACTATGAAGAAAGTAGGTTTAGCTTTAGGGGGAGGTGCAGTACTGGGCGCTGCCCATATCGGCGTATTAAAAGCTCTTGAAGAAAAGAATCTCGACATTCAATTCATTACAGGAACCAGTATAGGAGCTTTTGTTGCTGCTCTTTATGCCTTCGGAAAAGACTGGAGTGAAATCAATGATATCAGTTCTGAATTAAAGTGGATGGATATTAGCAGCATCTCACTATCGCGCTACAGTTTGCTGTCTAATGAAAAATTCGGGGCACTTATTTCTGAACATATTGGGGAAAAGAATATCGAGGACTCGATGATCCCACTGGCCATTATCGCTACCGATGCAGCCAGTGGCGAAAAAGTGATTTTGAGAAAAGGGCCGGTGGCGAAGGCAGTGATGGCCAGCACATGTATTCCCGGACTATTCAAACCGGTAAAACTCGATAACCGGATGCTCCTCGATGGAGGAATTGTGGAAAATGTGCCTATAAAAACACTTAGAAATATTGGAGCGGATTTTGTGATTGGGGTAGATCTCAACGCCGAACACGCTTATGAGGAACCTGCCAATATCCTCGATGTACTTTTAAACAGCTTTCACTTTATTATGCAGCAAGCTGCGAAGTTACAAACCGAACACGCAGATCTTCTGATCAAACCCGATCTCTCCGCATTCGGAAGGGCAGACACCAGCCAGATAGGGGGTCTGATCCAAAAAGGTTACGAGGATACCAAAAGTCTTTTGGCCCAAAAAGAAATTGAGCTCAGCACGAATTGGTTTGCGGAGAGTTGGAATAAATTCTCAAAAATTTTTCGCAAAGAAGGAGAATAGCTAACCCAATTGTTTACAAAGTATTTTTGTTTTGCGGTAATTCCCTATTTTTAGGGAAATTCTATCCAAATGAAAATTAGATTTACCCTCTTCCTCCTCCTTTCCTTTACAGTTCTACAAATCAACGCTCAACAGCATTCACCAACAGCAGGGCTAACGGAAATAGCTGTCAATGCACTACACATCTCCGTCGATTCCTTTGAAGAGTTACAAGAAGTCGACTGGAGTGAAATACGGGAAATATTCCGTGAGAATCAACCGGATGAGATCATAACGATCGGCTTTTCCCTGAAAGAACAGACCCAGAGAAAAGATTATAGAATGGATTCCTTTGAATTTACCCTTAAAGGCAAGACTGAAGAGGTGGAATCTATGATTTCAAAAACGAAGAGGATTATAGCTTCCCTCGCAGGAAACGAATAAAGAACTATCCTGCTTCTTCAAATTCATTTTATCGAAAAGAACCATGATGAAGAAAACTCTTCTGCAAATTATTGTCCTTTTATTCGC
>JABDQM010000291.1 GCA_013042315.1 Flavobacteriaceae bacterium
TGCGTCCTTATTCGAGTAAAGACAAACGAAGGATTTCCAGAAATAGCAGTGCCGCAAGTGGAAGTGCGTTTCGCTTTAGCGAAAGAGAGCATGGAACGATAAGCGGCAGCTGCGGTTTTGGCTTAAGTCAAAAATTTCCTAAAATCCTTCTTGATTTTTTGCATCATTTTGTATCAAGACAAAATGATGAGAGATAAAAAGACAGGATTTGCTTGACCCTAGGACTCGTGAGTCCCGCCCGAACATTTTGAACAAGAAAAAGCCCGTATTTTATGTCGGTTTTTTATTCAAGTCACAAAGAAAAGAGTGTTGCTTAGGAATGGCGGGAATTACTCGCTCTGCGAAGTGTGTCACTTCGCCGTAAAACCTAAAGTGAATCACTTAATAAAAGAGCGAAGTTGCAAACTTCGCACAGCAGCGAAGTCAAGTAAACTTTTAACGCTTGGATCTGTTTTCTTTAATCCATTTTTCTAAATCTCCAATCTTATGTTTAACGAACCATTTCCAATCTGTTGTGGGAGTAAAACCTAATTCATTTAATTTGTTTACATACCAGCTAGGATGACCAAACATAACCATACCTAGAAAATCAACATAATCAGCTCCAATAAACCATTGTTTTTCAACTTTATTCAGAATATCTTGGTCTGATAATTTTAGATTATTTTGTTCTTTTTGATTGGCTCCCCATCGGTAAACTTCTAACATCTTTAATTCAAGCAACTGACTAATTGCTTCCAAAGTTTCTTCTCTTACTACAGGAGATTTATAATCTCTTATGCCGTAGCCCAGTGACTCAATTATAGAGTGAATAAATTCAACACCATCATCTGGTGAAAACAGATTTACATACTTAAAATCAAAGATATTCTTCACTTTTATTCCAAATTTAGCAATTCTGATAAAGGTTCGGGCAGATAGTATTTGTGAGGAATCGGGAAGTCTTTATCGGCAGCAAAGGAGTAAGCCTCCGTTAAGAATTGTTGAAGCCTTGGAGACAATTTAGGAAGGCTACTCCGGTTTTAATGCATTGCATTAAAATTGCCTATCGATAAAGTGTCATTTTCTTTGCTTCGTTTCTTTTGGACAAGCAAAAGAAATGAAGGGAAAAGGCGGGAATTACTCGTCCTGGCGGACTTCGTGAGTCCCGCCCGAACATTTTTAACAAGAAAAAGCCCGTATTACATACGGATTTTTAGTTTCATCCGCTTTCACTCAAGCAAGCTTGGCTCAGCTTCCTGAAACCAAAAAACCAGCGCATTGCGCTGGCTTTTTCTTGCATCTGTACTCGAGGCGGGACTTGAACCCGCACGGCCATAATGGCCATTGGATTTTAAGTCCAACGTGTCTACCAATTCCACCACTCGAGCCTACTTGCAATCTCTCTGATTAATAAACACCTTAAAAAGATTAGGTGTCTACCTCCCGATAGCTATCGGGACCACCACTCGAGCCTAAATACTTAGGTAGTGGCTGCCAAATCACGGGCAGCACGTGGAGCTATCATTGAGCGAAAAACGGGATTCGAACCCGCGACCTCCACCTTGGCAAGGTGGCGCTCTACCAACTGAGCTATTTTCGCGTTTTGAAAATACCTTTCGAGCGTACACAAATTTCATTTGTTCGGCGCTCTACTCCCGATAACTATCGGGAAGCTATTTTCGCGTTTAAAAAGAACGTAGCGCCCCAAAAGACGCGGACGCAAATTTAATACAATTCTGTAAAATCCAAAGAACTTTCGTTTAAAAAGAAGGGTTGAATTTGCTACGATTTCCTAAGATGAAGCCTTCTTGTTCTTAGTGAGTAAGCGCTTTATTTCATTGAGCTTCATAAGCGCCTCTACCGGGGTAAGGGTGTTGATGTCCAAGGTGAGGATCTCTTCTTTGATTTCTTCCAACAGTGGATCATCGAGATGAAAAAAGCTCAATTGCATCTCAGAAGCTGCAGCCTGCAGTTTTCCGGTGAGTTCCTCACTACTGTGACTCTGCTCCAGCTTTTTGAGCACCTTATTGGCCCGGGACAGCACCTGCTGAGGCATTCCGGCCATCTTTGCCACATGAATTCCAAAACTATGGGCACTACCCCCGGGGCTTAACGTCCTCAGGAAAAGGACCCGGTCTTTTAGTTCCTTAACCGTGACATTGTAATTTTTAATTCGTTCAAAAGTGGTGGCCATTTCATTGAGCTCGTGGTAATGGGTGGCAAAAAGCGTCTTGGCTCTGCTGGGATGCTCGTGCAAGTATTCAGAAATCGCCCAGGCGATGGATATTCCGTCATAGGTACTGGTACCCCTGCCAATCTCATCTAATAATACCAAACTCCGCTCAGAGAGGTTATTGAGAATGCTTGCCGTTTCATTCATCTCAACCATAAACGTTGACTCCCCCAATGAAATATTATCACTGGCTCCAACCCGGGTAAAGATCTTGTCTACCAAGCCGATAGTAGCTGCCTCTGCAGGAACGTAACTTCCTATCTGAGCGAGTAAAACAATCAAGGCTGTCTGTCTTAAGATGGCCGATTTACCACTCATGTTTGGCCCTGTGATCATGATGATTTGCTGTGTTTCCCGGTTCAGGAAAATATCATTTGGGATATAAGATTCTCCGGGACGCAGTTGCTTTTCAATCACCGGGTGTCTCCCCTTGGTGATATTGAGTTCCGTGGAATCATTTATGGTAGGTTCCACATAATGATGCTCTGTGGCTAGCTCGGCAAAACCACATAGACAATCGATATGTGCAATGGCTTGAGCCGTATTCTGAATGGGTGAGATATACGCCTGCATCCACAGGATGAGTTGTGAAAACAGTTGCTGTTCCAAATCGAGGATTCGCTCTTCTGCCCCCAGGATCTTTGCTTCGTATTCCTTTAGTTCTTCAGTGATATAACGCTCTGCGTTGACCAGGGTCTGTTTTCGGATCCATTCCTCGGGTACCTTGTCTTTATGGGTATTTCTAACCTCTATATAGTAACCAAATACATTATTGGAAGCAATCTTTAAGCTTGTTATCCCGGTTCGCTCAGATTCCCGGGCCAGCATTTGATCTAAGTATTTCTTCCCTGAAGTAGCAAGCCCGCGGAGTTCATCTAATTCCTCCGAAAACCCGGGAGCTATGGTGGTTCCTTTCTGAACATTTACGGGAGCCTCCTCGTGCAGTACCTCCTTAATTCTTTTTCGTAACTCTTCGCAGCTGTCTATGGCCTCGCCCAGTTTATCCACTGCTTTATTCCCTGTAGTTGAAACCTTTTGCCTGATCGGAACGATGGCCTCCAGCGAATTCTTCAGTTGTACCGTTTCCCTGGGATTAATCCTTCCTGTTGCAATTTTAGCAACCAACCGCTCAAGGTCTCCAATTTTTTTAAGGCCCAGTTGCAATTCATGCATCAATTTTTCTTTAGAGGAAAAATAACCGATAGCCCTGTGTCGCCCTCTAATCTTTTCAAGGTCTTTTAAAGGAAAGGCCAGCCAGCGTTTGAGCAGCCGCCCTCCCATAGGCGATTTTGTTTTATCTATAACATCGAGCAAGGTGACCGCTTCCGGATGAGGGGAGT
>JABDQM010000294.1 GCA_013042315.1 Flavobacteriaceae bacterium
ATGACCTTAGCCTGGCGGATATTATCCGCCGAAGCTGGCCATTAATCTTAGGCCAGCCTTCTTCGCAGGAAGCGAATTCGGCCGGCGCAGGCGGAGAGACTGGGACTCGAACCCAGGCGACACTTGCGCGTCGACAGATTAGCAATCTGCTCCGTTACCACTCCGGCACCTCTCCAGTATTTCAATATTTCAAGGCATCGCCTAAAAGCATACCTAATTAGCGGCTGCAAATGTAATTCTTCATTCGGTGGAACGCAACTTTTTGAAATGGTTTTTACTTAAAAAAAGTATAAGTGCTACCCTTCATTCCATTTTCTGTATTGGCCCTGATGGTTACACTTATGGGAGTGTTATTTAAAGGCTGGGATACGTTGATCACAGCTTCTCCTTTGCTATCGGTTTCGAGTTGAGGATTCCAATACACTGTTTTTGGAATTCGATCAGATACTTTTTTATATTTTTTGTTTTTTGTGTATTCCTCAAAATCCAGTGATTCTTGGAAACCCTTAAATTGTACCTCCGCATCCTTTCGCTCAAGGTAGTCTATGTCTGATCCCGATCGTGTATAAATTAGAATTACCCCTCCGGCGGCCCTGCTCCCATAAACAGAAGCTTCTGCTCCAATCAATAATTCTATACGTTCCACATCGACAAAACTCACCAGGTCCATGACATCTCTCAAGCGTGTGGTTTGATTCAAGGGAAAGCCGTCGATTACCCATAATAAAGGGCCTAATAAAGCAGCTCTGGGTATAAAGATCCTTGGGGTTAATGTACCCAAACCAACCACCTGAACCCCGGGGATATTCAGAAATAGCTGAGGTAGCGTTTTTGGTCTGTCTTTGTTTTGCTCAATCACTCGTGTTGCCCTAAGATCAAAGCGCGAAGGACTGACCTTTTGTAATTCTCTTGTAGCCACCAGAGTAACCTCTTCCAATTCAATTAACTTTTCAGATCCAGCTTCTGAGCCAAAATCCCTTAAAGAGCGCTGTGGCATTTTAGGATCTGAGCTTGCTCGGTTCTTAGATTGGATCAAAGCGTTATCAGATAATTTCAGCGGCGGGATTTCGTATTCATAGGGCACCACCTTCACCAACTTCTCTTCAGTTTCCTCCCCTGCGGTCCGAAAAATAATATTGGCCTCCCCTTCTATCTGCATTCCTGAAATCTTAAACATACCATTGGGATTCGTTTTTGATTCGATGGCGTAGACTTCCTCTCCTGTCGTAATCAGCATCTGTATCTCCGTATTGGCGAGCAAACTATTGTTCAGATCATAGGCCTGCCCATAAAATTCAAGTCCTTGCTGAAACGTATATGCTATATCATCCGGTAATTGATTTGCGTCAATATAACTCTGTTGCACTTCACTTTGGCCAGTGAGAAGGAGCATGTCTTCGATAAATCTTTGATTTCGGGAATTGATACCCTCTTGTAATTCGAGTCTTTCTGGTCTTGCGCTTAATTCAGCATCTATTTCTTCCACCATACTAACTGAAAGATCGGTCTCAACAGGATTGCCTAAATTATCAAACACCTGCACTTTATAAATCTCATTTTCCGCTGAAGCCGCAGTCCTTTCAACCTTGATCTGCAATTCGCTCTGCTCGATCTGCATTGGCCGACTTGCCCATACCTGTCCGAACATATCCTCTACGGTAAGCTCCAGAATTCCTTCCGCCAACTCGTTTTTTGATATTTCTACTTGTTGCCAGGAACTATTTTGAAATTCGATTTCTGACTCAAAAACTGTTTGCCCTTTTCGTTTACCTTTTAAGGTTGCCACATTTTTCAAGAGCTTTTCTGACGCTTCTATTCGGATAAGAACTTTTTCGGGATTCAGGTTACTCAACTGAAGAGTATATCCGTTCTCCTGGACCTCAGGAAGTGGAATTAACAAATCCTCTTCTAACTTTAAATAATATACTTCACCTTTAGAAGGGGTAAGGAGAAATCTGCTGATACCTTTTCCAAAATCATTTAATCGTGTTAGTACTTTTCCCTTACTATCTACAACAGGAGTCTGCTCCAGACTACTGTACTTGTGATAAA
>JABDQM010000297.1 GCA_013042315.1 Flavobacteriaceae bacterium
TCAGCGGAATGACGATAATCGATATCCTGGGAGTGTATTTCTTATGCCAGGAGATAAGGGCCTCTTCCGAATAAAAAAGAAAGCTCGGATACACAATAAGCTGAACCATCCAGATGAGGATCAACAAACCAAAATCCAATAAAAGTCGAAGCGTTTCCAATAGGTTTATTTTTCTACCAGGGTTCCATCGGGGTATTTCGCAAACCTCCCTCTTTCCCTGTCATGAACATTATCCGGATGTGGCCATGGCCAACCTCCAAACTGCGTTAACCTGTACTCTTGCATGGCCTGTTGAATTTCCTGATCCGTGTTCATTACAAAAGGACCGTATTTAGCAACCGGTTCATCAATAGGTTTGCCCTGCAACATCAAAAAATGAGCTGTTTCCAGACCGTTATTGGTGACTTCTACTTCTTTTGTGTTCAGGCCGATGGCACTATCGGGCTTAATTCGAGTACTATCTATAACACAAGAGTCTCCTTCGTAGAAATACAAAGTGCGCTTTATTGTTTCAGGAATTTCCGGGAAAGTAAAACTGGCACCCGGCTGCAGGTGCATATTCCAGACGGCAACATGGTTTTCGTCTTTTGCGGCCCAAGAATCCGGAGCTGGTAATGGGGCATCCTCTCCCTTGTGAGTTCCTGCTATAATTCTAAGTGAAACACCATCCATTTTGATTTCAGGAATTTCTTCATTCCACAACATCCTAAAATGCGGATCCACCATTTTAGCCGACTTGGGAAGGTTCAACCAGATCTGAAAGAGTTCAAGGGGATTATCTTTATCTTTTTTGAGCAAGGGAAACATCTCGGAGTGCTGAACCCCTCTGCCCGCAGTCATCCATTGCACGTCGCCCTGGCCAAATCTACCTGCAGCTCCCAGGGAATCTGAGTGATCACAAAATCCCTTATTCACAATAGTGATGGTTTCAAAACCACGGTGGGGATGGTGAGGAAAGCCGGGCACAGTATGACCGTGATACATCCTCCAACCCTGTGCATTGGGTGAAAAATCGTTTCCCAGGTTACGTCCTTCCAGAGATGCAGCCGGACCCATTTCTTCATTGCCTTTTGGATAATGATCAAGGTGATAAACACAGAACAGGAACGGATCTTCGGTTTCCCAGGGGAATCCTAATGGTTTGATATTCCGAATAGAATTAGCCATAATTTTTATTTGCGCTCAAAAATAAGGATTACCCAAAGGGGACGGTCTTATAGATATGTTAATGGAATGGCCTTTCAAAAGAGTTTAGCCATTGGCATTATTGACCTCTACCCAGTTACCCTCGGGATCGAGAAGATAAATTTGACGTACGCCGTCCCCCCGTAAGGAAACAGCACCTTTGGTTCCTTCCCAGTCCCAGAAGGGTATATTTTTTTCCTTTAAGTAGTCAATAAATTCTTCCAGATTTGAGAGGGAAAGACACAAATGCTCACTTTTTGATTTGTCTCTCGCAACACTATCCTTTTTAATTAGGTGTAACTGAGTAGTCCCGTCTATGCTGAACCATCTGAATCCCTCTGCATTGGACGGGTGGGGGATGTCCTGTAATCCAAGAACATCAGAATAAAAATCACCTGTCTCTTTGAGATTTTCCACAATCATGGAATAATGATCTATTTGGTATGAAAACGATTGGGAAAGACCTGACAGAGGCAGATAGAGCATCGCCAGAAGAATAATGTATCTCATAGGTGTTTGTGTTTTACCTCTGTTGGTTATAAGGCTTTTTGGTTTTGAGTTAGGATATCACAGAGTTTGTCCTTGTGTGTACATTGAAGGACAAAAAAGCGATAGCTTCTTTATTCATCCCGTTTAAAGGCCATCAGGATCTACTCTTAATCGGTTTATCAGTTATCTGTAAAGTCGATGTCTTTGTGACTGCCATCACAATAAGGTTTGTTATCTGAGGCACCACAGCGGCAAAAGGCGGTAGCTCTCTTCTTAGTTACTTTAGACCCGTCTGCCATGGTAATTTCCAATTCCCCATGTACCATTAATGGCCCACCGGGGGTTACTTCTACTTTCTGACTCATATTTTTATTTTTTGTGTTGTCTTTTTCTTTTGCTAAACGATACGTAAGTGCTCCCGATGGACATCCATCGATTTGCGACTGCAAAGCGTCGGCAGATGCATTTTCCGGTTGGATCCATGGTTTTTCATCAGGCCTGTAAACCGAAGGGAGTTTCTTTATACAAACTTCAGCATGAATGCATTTACGAGGTTTCCAGATAACGGTAATATCCCCGTTGCTGTATTCTTTTATGATCTGCTTCCCTTCCATCCGTTTATTCCTTTTGCATCAAGGCGTCTATTTTCTTTTGAATCTCTTCAGCTTCTGCGTATTTAGCATCACCTGCGCTGCGATTGACTTTCGAAAGGTCAAAGGCTTCCTTCATAACAGCTTTGTACTGCGCCTGTAATTTTTCTACAGGGCTTTTCTTTTTAAATAATCCGAACATAGCTTCTTTTTTTTTAATTATTTCCTATTGGTGGAGGTCCGTCTGGGATCATGGGTTCGTAAACCTCATTTCCCTTGCGCTCCTTGTACTCTGATTTAATTTTTTCTACTTGCTTTGGGTTTTCAAAGAGATCTGCCATGGTCATACCTAAGGCTTTAGCTGCATGTATCATTCCTTTATGGCCTATACTCATTCCGCCGCATGCCACCACAGCCCAAGAATGCCAGGGTGTATCTTTAGGTGCTACAGTTACACTGAGGTTGATGTTGGGGACATTCCAGCTTACATCGCCCACATCTGTAGAACCGCCTCCTGGATTTTCTTTGGTCTTCTCTAATGGCGATATTTCACTGGCCATTCCCACCCTCGGTTTTCCGGTTTCCTCCTGAATTTTCCTTCCAAAAGTGGTTTCTTCGTCGGTATAGGAGATAGGGCCCAATAATTCCAGGTTTTTTTGCATTACTTCGCCCCCGGCTCGATTTACCAATACTTCATAGATCCCGGAGATAAGCGAGATTTTGTAATCGACGTTGGCCAAAATAGCTGCTCCTTCAGCCATTGCCCTTACTCTTTCGTAAACCGGCATCATGCCGCTCCTTTTTGTATCTCTTACCCGCACCCAGAGTCGGGAATAGTCGGGTACTACATTTACCACTTGTCCACCGTCCTGAATATGATAATGGATTCTCACGGTGGGCTTGATGTGTTCCCGATAATAATTTATTCCCGTGGTGTATAATTCAAGGGCATCAGAGGCGCTCCTGCCATTCCATGGATCAGCGGAGGCATGTGCTGCTTGCCCAAAGAATTCCACCTTAAAATCGATTAGGGCTAAAGTACTCTGAACATCGGCCTCTGTTTTTGCGCTGGGATGCCAGCTCAGGTTAACATCAACATCATCCCATAAACCCTCTTTTACCATCCAGATCTTCCCAAAGAATTTTTCTTCAGCCGGAGTGCCAAAAAATTTCACCGTACCCTTGAGTTTACCTTTTTCAATCAGTTCTTTTACGGCAATGGCAGCCCCAAGGCTGGCCGTACCAAAGAGGTTGTGACCACAGCCATGACCGGCAGCACCTTCTTTAAGAGGAGATTTTGTGGGCTGGGCTTTTTGGGAGATCCCCGGTAGCGCGTCAAATTCCCCAAGTACACTGATTACAGGTTTGCCTGATCCATAGGTAGCTACGAAAGCTGTGGGCATATCTGCAACCCCCCTTTCTACGTTAAAGCCATTGGCCTCTGCGTAATCTGCAAGTATTCTGGATGAATCGTCCTCTTCAAATGCAGTTTCTGCCTGAGCCCAGATAGAATCGCTGATTTGAATAAGCCTGCTTTTGTGCTGTTCAATGCTCTCAACTATCGCTTTTTTACTACCGTTGATTTTTTGAGCTTGTAAAGGAAGGATGAAGGCGAAAATAAAGATGTAAAAAATGTATTTCATAATCTGATGGCTTTTGGTGGTGCACTCATTTAAGTTAGATAAAGCAGTAGCGATATAGTTCTCCACTCCTTTTAGATGTTGCTTAAATATAGCAAAAAGCAAATAACCAATGGCTGCGGCTTATCTCCGATAGAAAGTCTTAGGAAAGGGCCGATTTATATGTATCCAGGCATCGCTCTCTGGCTTCCTTGTGATCGACCATTTTGGAGACGTAATCGTCTGTGTCCACTTCAGGAACCCACTTTTTAATGTATTTGCGATCTTTATCAAACTTGTCGATTTGTGTCATGGGATTGAAGATGCGGAAATAAGGTGCGGCGTCAACACCACTTCCTGCAGCCCACTGCCAATTACCTACATTGCTGCTAAGCTCGTAATCCAGCAATTTTTCTGCAAAATAGGCTTCTCCCCATCGCCAATCAATAAGAAGGTGTTTGCAGAGGAAACTGGCCACCAGCATTCTCACCCTGTTGTGCATGTATCCCGTCGCATTTAACTGTCGCATTCCTGCATCTACTAAGGCGTAACCTGTTTTACCATTTTTCCATTTCTCAAATTCATCTTCATTGTTTCGCCAGGGTATACGATCGTACTTTTTTCTAAAGGCTTCGTTGGTCGTCCTTGGAAAATGCCAGAGGATCTGCATAAAGAATTCTCTCCAGATGAGTTCGTTTAGAAAAGTTTCGTTCTTTTCTGCCTTCGCTTTTTTGACCATTTGCCTTACAGATACTGTACCGAACCTGAGATGTGGTCCCAAGTGAGATGTAGCGTCCTTCGCTGGAAAATTTCTGGTTTTCTCATAATCTTCAATTAATGAAGGGGATACATCGTAATCGGGAACTGTTATTTCGGATTCCTTAAATCCCATATCCTTTAGAGAAAGAAAAGGTAAATCTTTGTTCTGGTAGAAGTTTTTCCCCTGAAGATCTTCTTTTTCTTCCTGAAGTGGTTTTACTTTTTTGAAGTGTTCCTTCCAGGTCTTCATAAATGGGGTGTACACTACGTAGGGATCACCGTCATCTTTGACAACTTCATCCTTTTCAAAAATCACCTGATCCTTAAAAGTGTGAAATTCAATTTCGACCGACTCTAAGTAGTCTTTAATTTTTTCGTCGCGTTCTTTAGCATACGGTTCGTAATCCCGATTGCAATACACACCTTTTAAATCAAAATCTTTTTGCAGATTTTTGAAGACGTCTATGGGCTCATCGTGATAAAATGCGAGGGAAGATCCAAAGTCGTTTTGTAACCGTTCCCTAAGGCTTTTTAATCTGTCGTGAATAAAATTCAGGCGAGCGTCGTTTTCCGGTAATTCCCCGAGTATCTGAGGATCAAAGATAAAAATTGGGAGTACAGGGACGTCACCCTTCAAGGCTTCAATTAAACCTGTGTTATCTTCCAATCTAAGATCTCTTCTAAACCAAAATACCGCTACTTCTGCCATTTATGAAATATTAAGGGATGACATTCCACCGTCTACACCTAGAATTTGCCCTGTCATCCAGCTGCTGTCCTCTTTTAGCAGGAATGCAGCCATGTTTGCGATGTCTTTTGCAGTTCCTACTCGTTTAAGCGGATGCCGATCGGCCATCATTTCTTTTTTCCTGTCGTTGCTGAGTAACCTTGAAGCCAGGGGAGTATCAACAAGGGAAGGCGCAATTACGTTTACTCTAATTTTAGGGGTATTCTCAGCAGCCATGGCTTTAGCAAATCCCTCAATAGCTCCTTTCGCAGCCGCTACACTGGTGTGAAATGGCATTCCCATTCCAACGGCTACCGTGCTGAAGAAAACCATGGAGGAACCTTCAGACATTTTAGACATTATTTGTTTAACCACTTTGACAAGGCTGAAAAAATTGATCTCCATATCCTCTCTAAAAGTATCCAGCCCCATCATTTTCAGGGGTTTGAGATTAATACTTCCAGGACAATATACAAAACCGTCCAATGATTCCGGTAAAGCAGAAAGGTCGAGTTCGTCCTTGGAGACATCATAGGAGATGTGGTTCACATTGAGGGATGATAATTCATCAGCAGTCCTTGAAGCGACATACACCGTATGGGTATCCTGTAATAGATTTACGAGTTTGAGGCCTATACCATGTGATCCTCCGATAAGTAATATGTTTCTATTTGTCATAATTATATGTGTTCTATTTTAAATGTTCTTTTAGTTTCTGGTAAATTCCCGAATCTGGATAAGAGTTGTTCTTCACGGTATGAGAAGATGGAAACCAGTTGTTTTTTTACAATCAAGGGATGTGCCAACTTTCCCAGGAACCCCAGGGGAAGCTTGTAATCAATGATATCTTCCATTTCCACTCCTCCGGGTACTTCGTTTATAAAATGTTTGTGATGCCACATAGAATACGGACCAAAGCGTTGTTCATCAACAAAGTAAGAACCCTCTTCTACATGTGTGATTTCTGTTACCCAACGAGTTGAAAAACCAGGAAAAGGCCGCACTTTGTATTGGATGATCTGACCTGCATACATGGGCCTGTCGGCTCCGGACAAAATATCAAAACCCATTTCAGGAGGGGTAATGACACTGAGATTAGCAGGGTTGGATAGGAAGTCCCAAGCTTGTTGTTTGGAGATGGGCAACCCCTGCTTAGCCGATAATCTGTACATACCTTTTTAACATTTCCTCAAAAGTATCATCATTATTGTTTAATAAAAAATTATAATTGTTAAACAAATAGTAAAGTTGAGTCGGTTTTATTCAATTTCTTAAGGATTATTCGACTGATTTTTAGCCGTATCTTGAGGGAAGAATATGCACCTTCATATCCTATTTATACTTAAATTTGATGGAACCAAAACCTTATAAAAATGAAAAAATTAATCTATTTAGCCTTAGTTTTCCTGGTAAGTACACCGGCGATGGCACAAATTCAATCACCACAGCCAAGTCCGGCTGCCAAGATCATGCAGCGAGTGGGACTTACCGACGTGACAGTTGAGTATTCACGTCCCTCCATGCGGGGAAGAACCATCTTTGGGGATTTAGTTCCTTTTGATAAAATATGGAGAACCGGAGCCAATGCAAGAACTACAATAACTTTTGATACCGATATAATGGTAGGGGACGGATCACTTAAAGCTGGATCTTATGCCATCTTTACAAAACCCAGTGCTACTTCTTGGGACGTATACTTTTACACCGAAACAGGCGGAGGGGGAACACCTCAGGAGTGGGACGAAAGCAAGGTTGCAGCTATGGTTAGGGCTGAAGTCATGAGCATGGAGATGCCTGTGGAAACTTTTACAATTACCCTTGATGATCTTCATAGCAGCGGTGCCACCTTAGGAATGCTTTGGGAAAATACTTATGTGGGTGTTCCTTTTACAGTACCTTCTAAGGAGATGACGATGAAAAGCATTGAATCCGTAATGGCAGGCCCTTCTGGTAATGATTATTTCGCAGCTGCTACTTTTTACTACGATCAGGGAATGGACCTGAACAAAGCAAAAGAATGGATAGATAAAGCCGTGGCCATGAATAGCAATGCGTTCTGGATGATGAGGACGCAATCTCTGATCTACGCTAAAATGGGGAATAAGAAAGGGGCTATTGAGGCTGCTAAAAAATCCCTGGTTGCCGCCAAGGCTGCGAATAATGCCGACTATGTTAAGCTCAATGAAGATTCCTTAAAAGAATGGGGAGCCATGTAGTGATAAAATAAAACACGACTAACAAAAACCCTTGCGATGCAGGGGTTTTTTAGGTTTCTAAGGGTGGGTTTCTCAATACCCTGTCAAATCCCTCTAGCGCCATAGCGAGGAGGATCACCAGTGTACATCCGAAGGCATTGA
>JABDQM010000299.1 GCA_013042315.1 Flavobacteriaceae bacterium
GAAAATCCGTGAAACGGACTTTTGTGAATACCACTAATAAACCCTTCCACCACCTGTTTTGCCAGGAGCTCAAGATTTTGAAATAAGCCGCTTTGTTCCAGTTGTTGTTGCAGATCCATTGCCCTAAGATACGTATATGAGTACAAAAAAACCCGGGCATTTACCCGGGCCTTATTATTTATCTGGATGAAATAGTATTACAACGCAGCGTCTATGGCGTCGGTGTAAACTTTTTTAGGAGAAACACCTACTTGTCTGCTCACGATCTCACCTCCTTTAAATACCAATACCGTAGGAATGTTCCTTACACCAAACTTGGCAGCGTATTCCTGATTGCTATCTACGTCTACTTTTCCAACAACGGCTTTACCGTCATATTCGTTGCTCACTTCGTCAATGATTGGTCCCACCATTCGGCAAGGCCCACACCAGGCCGCCCAAAAGTCGACCACTACAGGTTTATCACTCTTTAAAACTACTTCGTCAAATGTAGCGTCTGTTATTTCTAATGCCATAATTCTTAAGTTTTAATTATGCAAAGTTAGACAAATATTTACCTAAATCCTTACTGTGAATAGATTCGTTTTCCCTATGATATCATCACTGCAGACTATCAATTGAGTTTGTAATGGACCTCTTTGTCCTCAAGTGTAGCCAGCAGTTCACTGCTGATCTGTACCTTTTGCTTTCTGCTCATTAGGGTTACTTTGATCTCTTCCTGCATTTCATAAACAGTGAATTGCAGTGGATGTTTCCCTTTGTGGGATCTCAGCGTATCCTTCAGGTCCAGGATTTTATTTTCCCGGAGCTGGTCAATATCGAGCTTAATGGTGAGTTTGCGGGCGTAATTTTCCATCACATCCTGCAGCAGCATAAACTGGTTGAATTGCATCCTGGGACCCCCCTTTTTTCCTGTCTCCCGGTTTACCCATCCTTCTCTGATAAATACCTTTATAAAGACAAAGGAATTGATCATGAGAAAATGTCGGAATTTGAGGTATTCTTCTCCAAAAATTCTGAATTCAAAAGATTCTGTATAATCCTCCAGCGTAAAAAGCGCCCATCCTTTTCCATTCCTGGAAATTCGGTGCTGCACATCAGTGATTACTCCTGCAAAACTCAGTTCCCGGTTGATCTGATCCTCCAGGTCGTTAAAGAAGGATACATTGGCATTAGCAAAAGCATTGATCTCGGCCTTAAAATCATCAAGGGGGTGCCCTGAAATGTAAATACCTACCACTTCCTTTTCCCTTCTCAATTTTTCCATGGTACCCCATTCCACACAGGGTGGGACTACAGGTTCGGGGATCTGTACCTCGCTGGCTTCCCCGAAAAGACTAACCTGTGCTGAATTTTCATTTTCCTGGTACTTGGCTCCATAGCGGATTACCTTTTCCAGAAACGTCACTCCCTCACCCTCCAAATGGAAATACTGCGCCCGGTGGGTGTCTCCAAATGAATCAAAACCACCGGCCAGGGCGAGGTTTTCAAATGCTTTCTTGTTTGCTGCCCTCAGATCTATTCGCTTGGCCAGATCAAAAACAGAATTAAAGGAACCGTTGGCTTTTCGTTCTTGTACTATGGTTTTAACCGCAGATTGGCCCACACCTTTTATTGCCCCCATTCCAAATCGCACCGCTCCTTCTTTATTTACGGCGAATTTGTAATAGGATTCATTCACGTCAGGACCTAGTACTTCAAGCCCCATCCGCTTACATTCTTCCATAAAGAAGGTCACCTGCTTAATGTCGTTCATGTTGTTAGACAAGACCGCAGCCATGTATTCAGCAGGGTAGTGGGCCTTCAGATATGCTGTCTGGTAAGCGATGTAGGCATAGCAGGTAGAATGACTTTTATTAAAGGCGTAGGATGCAAAGGCTTCCCAGTCTTTCCATATCTTCTCAAGGATTTCCCTGGGATGACCCTTCTTTTCTCCCCCGTCAAGGAATTGAGGTTTTAGTTTTTGCAGCAGGGCAAAGATCTTCTTCCCCATGGCCTTCCTCAGGATATCGGCCTCACCTTTTGAAAAACCGGCGAGTTTCTGCGACAGTAGCATCACCTGTTCCTGGTATACCGTAATCCCATAGGTGTCTTTCAGGTATTCCTCCATTTCAGGGAGATCGTACGAAATCTCTTCCTGTCCGTGCTTACGCGAGATAAAACTGGGAATGTATTCCATGGGACCCGGTCTGTAAAGGGCGTTCATCGCAATAAGGTCATCAAAAACAGAAGGTTTGAGTTCTTTGAGATGTTTTTGCATCCCCGGGGATTCGTACTGGAAGATCCCTACGGTATCTCCTCTTTGGAAAAGCTCATAGGTTTTTTCATCGTCCAAAGGAAAATCATCAGGGACCAGGTCTATTCCGTGTTTTGCACTTACAATTTTTACCGTATCCTTAATTAAGGTCAGGGTTTTTAAACCCAGGAAGTCCATTTTTAGCAGCCCCGCACTTTCTACTACGGAGTTGTCGAACTGGGTTACATAAAGGTCAGAATCCTTAGCGGTCGCCACAGGGACAAAGTTGGTGATATCGTCGGGGGTAATGATGACTCCACAGGCATGTATTCCTGTATTTCTCAAGGATCCCTCTAACACCCTTGCCATATTCACGGTCTGTGCCTCAAGGTCGTCACCCTCTGAGATATTCAGCAGCTGATGCACTTTTTCAAGGTCATCCTGTCTGAATTTCTTGCGAAGTTCTTCTTCAGGAACCTGGAAGATCTTTCCGAGTTTACCCATGGTTGGAATCAACTTGGCAATTCGGTCTGCATCGGGGAGGGGCAGGTCTAAAACCCTTGCAGTAT